>CAYJHX010000005.1:0-24602 GCA_964369395.1 uncultured Desulfovibrionaceae bacterium | reverse complement strand
AAAAATCGTAAAATACTACAGGAAAAGAACTTAAACGATGGCATTATGATGAAAGTCTAAAAAACAAAATACTTACTGAAGCTGAAAAATTTATTACTCGTGAAATTCGCAAATTTCGCTATAAAGTAGAACGTAGCATTGGCAATCTTAAACAACATTTTGCCCTAAAACGAAGCAGATATATCGGGCTAGCTAAAGTTGAAACAGAGTTACTCATAACGGGAATAGCCTTTAACATCAAAAAAGCAACAAAATTTGTAAGCCAGACAGGATAGGTGCGCCTAAATTCTGTCATTTTGAGCCAAATGTAGCTCAAAATGACAGAAAAAAGATAGAAATACATCAAGACACAAGCTTGAAATTAGAAAATTTCATTACAAAATTAGACATGAGCAAAATTTTAAGAATTGTTCAGAGGTCTTGTATTAGTGGTTGGTTATCTTTGAGAGTTTAGCCGAGCAGCAATGGTGTAGTACATATCCTTCTCTTAGGTTTCTACCTAAGAGAAGGATTATTTTATGTATTAGCTCAATTTACTGTATGTTTTTTCATCCAAAAATGTAATGTTTTATAAAGTATATCCGCATCAATAGGTTTTGTGATATGCTCATTCATGCCATGGGAAAGGCTGAGCTCTTTATCTCCTTTCATGGCATGTGCAGACATGGCAATAACGGGAAGATTCGCGTATTTTTCTTGCTCACGTATTTTTTTTGTAGCGGTATAGCCATCCATTATGGGCATTTGAATATCCATAAGCACAAGAGCGTATTCTTTTTTTTCTAGCATATCTAGGGCTTGTTGCCCATTTTCAGCTATGTCCAAGGTATAACCTGCCGCTTGTAAAATCTCTTGAGCAACCATCTGATTAATTTCATTATCTTCCACCAATAACAAATGGCCTGTTTGGGCTTCTTCTGCTGCGTGGGGAGTGGATGAACTATGAGCGTCTTCAGATATTGCGGAATCCGAGGCTAAAGGAAATTTAGCTGTGAAGGTGAAGGTTGTTCCTTTACCTAATTCACTTTCTACCCAAATTTCTCCGCCCATAAGGTGAATAATTTTTTGAGAGATAGTTAGCCCAAGACCTGTCCCCCCGTATTTGCGGGTAACGGAAGTATCTGCTTGAGAAAATGCTGAAAAAAGCTTGTCCGCCTGTTCGGCAGAAAGGCCAATTCCGGTATCGGTTATGCTAAATTCGCAATGAAGTTCCGCATTGTTATGTATAAAACTTTGCGCTTCAATAAGGATTTTTCCGCCGGAATCGGTAAACTTAATAGCGTTGCTCACAAGGTTAAAAGCCACCTGCTTAAAGCGAAGACTATCACCAAGAATAGGAAGCGTGTCATGTTCACTGCAAGATATATCTAAGGTTAGTCCTTTATCGGCGCATATGTGTCCGTATAAATCCGCAATCTCTTGCCCTATGCTGTGTAAGGTAAAGGGCTGTTTTTCCATTTCCATCTTACCAGCTTCTATTTTGGAGAAATCCAAAATATCATTGATAATATGCATAAGATTTTTGGCTGATACAGAAATTTTTTCCACATAGTTTTTTTGTGTATCATCCAATGCGGTTACGTTTAGGAGGTGGAGTAAACCCAGTATGCCATTCATAGGAGTACGAATTTCGTGACTCATATTAGCCAAAAATTCTCCTTTAACCTTAGCATTTTGTTCGGCAATTTCCTTGGCTTCAATCAGTGATTTTTCGTTGTTCGCAATTTCTTTGAGCATGGCATAATGCTCGCGCATATCTCTAAAGTAGGTAATAAGTCCGTTTTTACCTTGATAATTAGTGCACATAGAAAAGAACAATATGGGAATATCTTCACCGGAAAAGGGGTGACGGCATACTATTTCATCTGAGTTTTTACCATTTTTATAAGCAGTTTGTAATTGCTCTTGCACCAAATCAATAGATGTGCGCCCATCCGGTTGAAATTCCGGAAGTATGGAGTGGAAGTTTTCTATAAATTCTTCTTTTGTTGTAAAACCAAAAAGAGTTACTGACTCCATATTGGTATATATGAGAGTCTTGGTCTCATCCCAAAAGTGTACCCCCATGGGCATTGAGTCCAGCATGATAGAGTTGCGCAATTCCGCTTCTTTAAGGAGTTTTTCCATGGCTTTGAGTTCACGCAAATCTCTTAGATAACTCATTATATGATATTCATTTTGGAAAAAAACCCTAATAAGTGTAACTTCCATAGGCATGAGTTCTCCATCCACTCTTTGGTGCATCCATTCAAAGCGGCAATATCCTTGTTCTAAGGCCTTGCCCATGTAGTATGCCACCCCCTCATGCATTGTTCTTCCGTCAGCCTGTTTTTCAGGAGAGAGGTCCATAAATTTTTCAAGATATTCCTGCTTACTTTCAAAGCCAAAAAGCTTGGCAATGGTCATATTGCAGTCAATATTTTGGAAATGTTTATCAAAAAAATTTGCACCAAATGGCATGGAATCAAACATAATTTGCATACGTTCTTCGGCTTCATAGGCTAGGGCTTCAGATTTTTTAATAGCCCGTAAATCCTTGGTGTATTCTATGACCACATCTTCATCACCAAGCTTTATTTTGGTGAGCGTAACCTCTGCAGGAATTTTTTCGCCCTGAAGAGATACAAATTCCCACTCAAAGCAGCATTGCCCTTCACTAAAAGTCTTTTCAATATATTCATAACTCAGTTCTTTAGAATTTCTCCCATTAGGCTGGTAGAGGGCGTAGGTCTTATGAACATTTTGCTTATAGCTAGCTTTGTCAGGAAAATTGAATAAGGCAAGGGAGGCTAAATTGCAGTCAATTAGTTCACTATCCCTGCTCCAAATATTGATACTCATGGGAGCGGCATCAAGGATAGCTTCAAAGCGTTCTTGTATTTTCACCTTGTTTTGCAACTCGTTGAAAGTATTTTGTAAGCTTGTATGACATGCAAGGATGATATTTTGTTCTTCATGGAGCATATGCGTCAAACTACACTCTACAAGATAGGCTTCACCCGTGCTATTAATATGAGTCCAAAGGAAATTGCACGTTCCTTCATTAATGGTCTGTTGTAAATATTTAATGCCTAATGTGTAGGAATCTTCCCCACAAGGCTGTAAAGGAGGAGAAAAAGAGCTTCTTTTTTGTATATATTCTTCTATATCTTGAACGTTAAAAAGCTTCAAAAAAGAATCGTTGCAAAAAAGGGGTTCACCTTCCACCGTCCAACAACTTACAGGTGTAGGAAGATGATTTAAGATGTTTGCATAAAAATTCTCAAGAGAAATGTATTTAGAGATAAAGGACATATAGATACTCCTGTCTACATTATAAAACTGTGCAAGTAAAAGCTCTCTTGATACAACTCATCCTTACACCAAGGCATTGAATAAAGATGCCATATATGGCATTTCAGAGCATAAAAGACATATATCTTTAATAAACCGTTTTTAATGCAGGTAGTATTTTACCCCGCATCATCGTTATTACAAAGCGCCCGTAAACCATTCAGCGTATATGCGTAAATATCTTCAAGGGTATTTTCAGCATTGAAGGATGCCAGTAAAGGCATATTTTCTTTCAATGCGTTAGGTATCAACATATGCATAAGAAGTGGAAAAACAACTAAAACTACAGCACGTTGGAGCTGTGGTGAATCCGCAGGAAAGCCTGTTATCTCTTGAACAAGTGTGCTTACTATGTTGGCCTTGGACATAATAACCGTAGGCATAATTTCCACTGCCGCAGGAGAAGGAGATATAATAGTGCGCAACAGCACTCCAACGCCCCAGTATTTCGCAGTATTATTTGCCACTTGTAAAAAATACTGTAGCACAGCACGTAGTTTTTCCTCTGGTTGCATATCCGCTGAAATAATGTCTTCCAATTGCTCTTTGTCCATTATTTGATTGTGCGCCACATGCAAAACCTCTCCGTAGAGCTGTTCCTTGCCCCCAAAATAATAATTTATGGCGGCGGCATTGGTATTTGCATATTCTGCAATTTCCTTACTAGTGGCTTCTTCAAAGCCGCGTGTTGCAAAGACTTTTCCTGCTGCTTCCAATATTTTATTGCGTGCAGTCATACCATCATGCCTGCGTGTAGACTTGCTCTGTATGGGGGGGGTAACGTGTTTCTTCATTAGTACCCCCTAGCAGAAATGTTATAAAATGTAAATTTTAAATTGTAATTTGAAATTTACATTTGACATTGAAAAATCTTTTGCATATAGCACAGAAAAACACCGTTATATGAGATTGAGCAGTCGAGTAAAAAAACTTAATAGTATCTCTTTTTATTACTTTTCTATTAGGCTGTTCAAAAAGTGTCAAATGCAAGGAAGGCGATATTTTTTTGCGAAGTGGAGTTTATTTAGACATAAATGACCGTAGCAAAAAACAAGCCTGACGCTGTAGACGCTGCTTTTTCAACAGCCTAAAAAATATATTTACTGCAAGGAGCAAACCTATGTCACGGTCAAAAAAAATAATCCCCTTCATTTTCTTACTCTTGGTGTGTCTTGGGGGTGGTGCATGGTTTTTCCTTGAACAAACAGAAGAAAATAGCCTTGTCCTTTATGGCAATGTAGACCAACGTCAAGTGGAGTTGGCTTTTAAGGATACAGAGCGTGTTGCAGAAATTTTTGTGCAAGAAGGTGTGACTGTTCAGCCGGGGCAAGTTCTTGCACGTATTGAAACTAAACATCTTGAACATATACATTTTTTCTCCGCTTAGCTTTATTGTTCTTCTACATGTGTGTACCAATATAATAGGCTATCTTTCGTATTTTTGGTTACTCAAAAGCACCAGCCCCATGCTTGCCATTTCTTACGAGTTTGTAAATCCCGTGATGGCGCTTTTCTTAGGCTGGCTTCTTGCTAGTGAAACGCTCAATTGGCAACTCCTCTTTGCCTGCGCGATCTTAGTAGCATCAGTTTTCTTTGCTGCAGAAAAACAAAAAGAAACAACAGAAGGCGCCTAATAAAACAATACACCTCAAAGTAATATTTAGATTTTATTAGAAAAATGTTGTATTTTTATACATATTTTTTACAAAATTGTTAAGATAAATACATACAAAAGCTCAATAACCGTGACGATGTGTACACAGCTTTGTCACAATACCTGCTTAAAAATCACCACAAGTTGAAAACAGCTTCAACTGCTCATTATATTTATGGAGATTTTTATGGCTTTCAAAAAAGTGTCAAAGACGATTATACTTGGTATGTGCATGCTCGTGACTTCTTTAGGTCTTGTGGCCTGTAAAGAAAGTGAAACGGCAAACAATGAGAAAAAGCCTATTATTCTCGCTTGGTCACCAGGTGAATCCACCGCAGATTACGCCCCAGCCCGTGAGGAAATAGGTAAATACATTACCAAAGCCACAGGCAGAGATGTAGAGCATAAGCTTACTACAGATTTTGTTATTTCTGTGGAAGGTCTTGCCACAGGCATTGTAGACATAAGCTGGGTAGGCGCACAACAATATATTGAAGCTACCTCTAAGTCCAAAAAAGTTAAGCCGCTCATGGTTAACTCCGGCCCTTCCGGTACCTTGGAAGACGCTCTTTACTATGGTCTAATCATAGCCAGAAATGAAAATGCGGCGCAGTACAAGCAAGGTGACGCGTATTCTTTAGATCCCATCGAAGGCAAAGTTATGTCCTTTGTGAGCAATAGCTCCACCTCTGGATTCAAAGTACAATCAAAAGAAATCATTAAGCAATTTTCACAAAAGCCCCAATGGAAAAACATCACCGCGGATAATCTCATTGAAGGCGGTGAAGGTATGCTCTTTAAAGATGTCATTTATGGCTCTTCGCATCAGGGCTCTTTTGTTAACGTGCTTGCCAAAAAGGCAGAACTTGGCACCGTGGGTGACTTTGCCTTGGTGGCCTATGCCGACAGTATTTCTGGCACGCATAATAAGCCCGGTGAAGTGTATCGCGTCAAAGAAGGCTCCTCCGCGCCTTTTGATAAGTTTGGCGGCGTAGAGTTCACCGTTATCAGCGCCATTCCCGTGCTTAATGCCCCCTTTGCTTACAATAGCGACAAGCTAACCCCCGAAGAAGTACAGGCCATTCAAAAGGTATTTTCTTCTGATGAAGTGACAAATAATACACAGATTTTTATTACCAAGGAAAGCGGAAACATTGGCATGTTCCATAAGAGTGGTAAGGACAAATTTGTAGTGGTGGAAGATAGTTGGTTTGACGCTTTACGCGATTAATTCACTGTAAAACAAGGAAAACATGATGTAATCCATGTTTTCCTTGTTTTACATTTTTGCCCTGAACTTGCCCCTAAACCGAGAGATAAAACTATGAATTTATTAGAATTTAGAAATGTAAATAAAATTTACAATGGCACCACCAAAGCCTTAAATGACATTAATTTTTCTCTCAAGCAGGGAGAATTTGTGTCCATTATCGGTTCTTCCGGTGCAGGAAAGTCCACCTTATTGCGCTGTACCAATCGCTTGGTGGAAGCCACCTCAGGTGAGATTATTTTTGACGGTCAAGATATTACTAAGCTTCATAAAAAAGCCCTAAAAGACACCAGAACTCAAATGGGTATGATTTTTCAGCACTATAACTTGGTGGACAGGCTCTCGGTGTTAGAAAATGTACTGCACGGCAAACTTGGCAGTAAATCTATGTTGGCAGGTATTATAGGCAGATATACCGAAAGCGAAAAGGAAGAAGCTTTTGAAATATTAGACCTTATGGGGCTTGCAGAACAAGCCTATAAACGCTGTGACGAGCTTTCCGGCGGGCAAAAACAAAGGGTGGGCATTGCGCGTTCCATTATGCAAAAGCCCAAGCTCCTCATGTGTGATGAGCCCATCGCCTCCTTAGATCCCAATTCTGCCAAGATCATCATGGATATGGTGAAGCATATCAATCAGCATATGGGCATCACCTGCCTTGTGAACTTGCACCAAGTGGATGTGGCTCTTTCCTACTCTGAAAGAATCATCGGAGTCAGTGGCGGTGAAATTGTTTTTGATGGCCCCAGCTCCGCTTTGTCACAAGAGCAAATTCACAAGATTTATAATTCCAGAAGCGGTGATTTAATCACCGATGTCAACGAGAAGGCAGCCTAATGCGCACGAAATCTCAAGATATTTTCAGAAAACGTAATATAAGCTACACCCTCTTTTTTGTGGTGATTATAGCTGTGTATTACATTTCTGCCACGGTGACAGATTTTACCCTAGCGGACGGCCTCGCCTCCTTTCCCAATGCCGCCGTGTGGCTTGGCAAAAACTTTATCCCCGATGCCAAAGCCTTTGACCGCTTGCCTAAAATTTTGGAAAGCCTCTTTTCCACCATACTTTTGAGTGTGGCTGTGACGGTGGTTTCCGGCATTTTTGCATTCACCTTTGCTTTGTTTGGCTCTAATATTGTGAAAGGGCGCAAGCTCATTAAAAAAGCTGTGCGTATGACGGCGGCTTTTTTTCGCAACGTGCCCGATATTGTATGGGCCATGCTCTTACTTTTTTCCTTTGGGCAAAGCGAAATGACAGGCTTTATTGCACTTTCTCTCACCACCTTTGGTATGCTGACGCGCTCTTTCATAGAAACTATTGACGAAGCCAGCAGCGCTAGTGTGGAAGCTTTAGAAGCCACAGGGGCTTCTTTTCCTCAAATAGTGTTCCAAGCCATTATACCGTCCACCATAGCCGGTATTATTACTTGGATTCTCTATATGGTTGAAACCAACATTCGTGCCTCCACGGTCGTTGGTATTCTTACTGCCACCGGCATAGGCTATCTTTTTGATTTGTATTATAAACGACTAGATTATGGTTCTGTAAGCCTTATCACCATATCCATTGTGGTAGTGGTAATTTTTATTGAGGCCATATCTAATAAAATTAGAAGGGTGATACTATAATGAGTTCTGTAGTTATAAATGAAGGCGTATTGCCTCTTGGAAGTGGTCATGTTCCTACCATTAATGTGGAACAATCTCGTAAAGGCGCACATATTATTCGAAACAGAAAAGGGGATATTGTCATCTCTTCCAAAAATGCTAGTGCCCTTACCATTCGTTATACTTTGCTTACGCTCTTCGCCTTAACTATCTACGCTTTTTTTAATTTTAATTATAAAGATTTGAATGTGGGGCAAGCCATTGTGGATACCTTTGTGAACATCGGTACCGCCTTTTTTAGCCCTAAATTAACCTATGTAAACTTTGGCCAAGCCCTGCATCAAATCGGCATTACCTTTGCCATGGCCATGTTAGCCACCATCTTTGGCGCCTTTTTCTCTTTCTTTTGTGCGCTTAGCTGTGCAAGCAATATAGCGCACCCCAAGTTTGCGCATATTATGAAGAGTTTTTCTTCTTTTATTCGCGCTGTGCCCACCATTTTATGGGTCTTTATTTTTGCCGTATCTGCCGGCCTTGGCAGTGTGGCTGCCGTGGTGGGTCTTACCTTTCACAGCATAAGCTACCTCATTAAAGCGTACTCCGAAGCTATTGAAGAAATTGATTTTGGCACCATCGAAGCTTTGCGCGCCAGTGGCGCTTCCTATTGGCAAATCGTTTTCCAAGCCATTGTGCCTTCGTGCATCACAGCCATGATTGCGTGGACCTTCATGCGCTTTGAAATCAACTTTGCCAATGCCGTGGCCATGGGCGCCGCCGCAGGAGCAGGAGGCATTGGATACAATTTGTTTATGACAGGAAGCTTCTATTTTGACCTGCGCGAAACAGGCTGTCTGACTTTGCTCATTGTGGCAACCATCATTCTGCTCGAAATGATTTCCACCTATCTTAAAGAACGTGTCCGCTAGGAGACAACAACATGATGAAAAAACAAAAGATGTTTCAAATTATGGCTGCATGTGATGCCAAAATCATTCACGCCATGGCGGATAAAATTTCGTCAAAATATCCCGTGACCATCATTAAAAAGCCTTCCAAAACGCTAACCATGATTAAAATGCGCGAGCCTGTGCAGCGCAGTCTTTTTTACCTTGGTGAAGTGATGGTTACCGAAACCATAGTAGAAATACAAGGTCGTAAGGGCATGGCGGTAACCATGGGAGAAGACTTTGACAAGGTACTTAACATGGCCATTGTGGACTGCGGTTTTAATAATGCCTTTCCTGAAATGGCAGCCATAAAAGCTGAGCTTGAAGCTTTGCATATACAGCAAACAGCTCGCAAAGAAAAAGAGAATGCCCTTCACCTCAAAACCATGGTGAACTTTGATTCCATGAGCGTGGAGGAAATGTAATGAGATTATTACACGCATTTGACGATGTGCATGATGGGCAACAGCTTTTTCGCAAAATTTTAAAGGCCATGTCCAACCCTTTGGTCAAGGTAGATATAAGCGCCGAAGTGGACAAGATATCCGGTCAAGATAGGGAAGAACAAGCCGTGGCTTTTACCCTTATCAATAATGAAACCACCTTTTGCTCTTTTAATCATAAAGAATTAGACAGCGCCATTTTAGCCGTAACCTTATCTAAGCGCGTACCTTGTTCTGAGGCAGATTATATTTTTGCCCATACCGAAGAAGACATGTTGCAGACGGTGGAAAACGCCAAATGTGGCACCTTGCTTAATCCGCATAAGTCCGCCACCATTATAGTGAAAATTCCCGGCTCGCAAGACTGCACCTTGAGCATGTATGGCCCTGGCATTAAAGATACCATAAGCCTTGAAACCCATAGTCTTGTGCAAAAAACCCTGCAAAAAAGGGATAGTATGTACTTTGAATATCCCACGGGCTTAGATTTTATATTTATCAATGACAATAAAGAGCTTTTTGCTGTGCCTCGTTTAACACGCATGGTGAAGCAGCCCAGCGGTACGGAGAAAAAATAAATGGCCTATGTAGCAGTTTCCGGTGGTAAAGAAGCCATTGAAGAAAGCATTAAGCTTTTGGAATTTTATAGAAGTGGTTCGGAAAAGGATATAGAACTGGAAGCCATAGAGGGCAATTTAAAGCTCTTGGTGGATAAAGTCATGAGTGAGGCCGGTTTGTACTCTCCGCGTTATGCCGCCCTTGCCCTCAAGCAAAGTGAAGGCTCTTTGGATGAAGCCGTCTTTCTTTTGCGCGCGTATCGTTCTACGCTTACCCGTAATTACTATACCAATGTAGTGGATACGGCAGATATGCGCGTCATTCGCCGTATTTCTGCGGCTTTTAAAGATATTGCCGGCGGTCAAATTTTGGGCGCCACCTATGATTATACGCACAGACTTATCAATTTTGCCATAGAGCATGAAAGTGCCAAGGAACTCTTTGAAAAAAGAGAAGCCCTTGTGCACGAGGCAGATAACGAAGAAGTGTATACCTTTGAGCGTGTTTCGGATTTTTTACGTCAAGAAGGGCTTATTAAAACTTATCCGGACAATGATGCTGAGCCTTATGATGTGACCGAAAATATGCTGGAATTTCCTGCACCGCGCAGCGCACGCTTGCAAACGCTGGCTCGCGCCGATGCTGGCTATGTTTCCGGCCTTGCCTATGCCTCTCAGCGCGGCTTTGGTTACGTACACCCTACCGTGGGAGAGCTGCGCAGTGGCTATGTGGAACTCACTGTTCCTTATCTTTTTGCCGAAGAAGGCCAAGAATCCATACATATTGGCGAAATTCTCATTACAGAAGTGGAATGCTTCAATGTGGATGAAGGAAAAGACGCTCTTGGCATTGATGTGGGCTATGGCGCTATTTTTGGGCGTAATGAAAATAAAGCCATTTCCATGGCTATTTTAGATAATATTTTAGAAAGCAAAAGCACTGTGCCCACCCAAGACGAAGAATTTGTGCTCATGCACGGCGACATTTTGGAAATGAATGGCATGGTTTCGCATTTAAAATTGCCCCACTATGTGACCTTCCAATCCATCTTAGATGCAGTTCGCAAGACAAAAACAGGTAAATAAGCATATGAATGAAAAGTATAATTTTGCCTTCTTGGATGAAGGTTCTAAAAAAGAAATTCGTCGCTCTATACTCAAAGCTGTGGCTATTCCCGGCTATCAAGTACCCTTTGGCTCTAGAGAGTTGCCCATTGGCAGGGGCTGGGGCACAGGGGGCATTCAGCTTACGCTCTCGCTCATTGGCAAGGATGATGTACTCAAAGTCATTGACCAAGGCAGTGATGAAAGCGTCAATGCCGTAAATATTAAAAAATTTGTGGGAGAATGCACCGACGTGGCCACTACCACTAAGACGCAAGAAGCCACCCTTATTCAAACGCGGCATAGAATACCCGAAGTGCCCATGACCAATGAGCAAATTTTAATCTTGCAAGTGCCCATTCCTGAGCCCTTGCGCTATATTGAGCCCAAAGAAGAAGTCACCAAGAAAATGCATGCCGAAAGTGACTATGCCCCCATATGGTTACAACTTTTTGAAAGCTATATAAAATACAATAAAATTACCATTTCTTCTGACTATCCTTGCATGGTGGAAGACAGGTATTTAATCGATCCTAGCCCCATCCCTAAATATGACAATGAAAAGCTGCATGAAGCGGAATGTTTATACCTTTTTGGTGCAGGACGTGAAAAGAAAATCTATGCCATCCCGCCGCATACCAAAGTAGTATCTTTGGCTTTTGACGATGTTCCCTTTGAAAAGGAAAACTTTGAAGGCAAAGCGTGCCGCCTTTGTGGTAGCACCCAGAGTTATTTAGATGAATTTTATGATTCCTCCACAGGGTCACGATTCTATCAATGCTCAGACACATCTTTCTGTGAGGAACGTAAACATGCTGCTCGATAATACTCCCGTTATTTCTGTCGATGATTTAGTGGTGCGCTACGGCGAGGGCTGCCCCCAATGCCAGCAAGCTTTAGAAAAAAACAGATGCTCCCTCTGCGGCACGGTATGGGCTTGCAATCATATATCTTTCAATGTCTACCCTGGTGAAATTTTAGGCATTGTGGGTGAATCCGGTTCGGGAAAATCCACCCTTATGAAGAGCCTGTACTTTGACCTTGAACCCACGAAAGGCGAAGCGCGTCTTAAGGCTTATCAAGATGGGCAAAAAAATATTTGGCATGTGAGTAGCAGTCAAAAACGATGGATACGTAATACTATCATGGGCATGGTGTATCAAAATCCCTTACTGGGTCTACGCATGGAGTATTCTGCCGCATCTAATATTGCGGAAAAAATCATTGCCGCAGGTTCCAGAAATGCAGGGCAAATGATTCACAGAGCGGAAGAGTTGCTGGGCGCTGTGGAGATTTTAACCTCACGCATGAAGGAACCGCCCAAGAATTTTTCTGGCGGTATGCAGCAAAGAATTCAAATTTCTAAAGCCCTTGCCAATAATCCGGAAATATTGCTCCTTGACGAAGTGACCACGGGGCTGGATTTATCGGTGCAGGCAAGAGTGCTTGACCTTATTCGTAAAATCAAAGCCAAATACGGCATCTCTATTTTGCTGGTTTCCCATGATCTCTCTGTCATTCGCATGCTTGCCGACAGAACCATTGTGATGCTGGATGGTAAAATCATTGAAAGCGGCCTCACAGATCAAATTCTGGAAGATCCGCAACATGCCTATACACAACAACTTGTGCAATCTCTCTTGTAAGGTGCCGTATGAAAGCGATTAAAAATGGAATTATTGTGACAGAAAATGCCCTTGTGGAGCATAAAATTCTTGTCATGGAAAAGGATACCATCGTTGACATGGTGGATAGCATTTGCGAAGAGGATTTTGAACGCGTCATCGATGCCCATGGCAGATATATTATGCCCGGCATGATTGATATTCATGGTGATAAAATTGAGCAATTTATTCAGCCGCGCGCCACAGCCATCATGGATTTTGAGTTCAGCCTCAAAGAGTGCGAGCGCCAGTTGCTTTTGCAAGGCATTACTACCATGTATCACTCCCTTTCCTTGCTGGGGGATGACCTTTTTGGCTCTGCTGAGGTGCGCAAAAAAGCCAATGTGCTCAGATTGTCAGGGCTTATCAATGAAATGCAACATAAAAGGCATTTATTGCACCATAGATTGCATTTACGTTTGGAATTAGACAATCTTGATGGTTATGACATCTTAAAGGAAAGTATAGCCAAAGACGCCGTACATCTTATTTCCTTCATGGATCACAGCCCCGGTCAAGGGCAGTATAGAAATATTGAGCTGTATAAAAAAATTCTCACCTCCTACAAGAGTAAGGATGTGCAGGAGTTGGGCGCGGATAAAATTGTTGAGGCGCAGCAGGAAAAGAAAATGCTTTCTTTTGAGCAGCTTAAGGAAATTGCAGACCTTGCACGGGCTAAAAATATTGCCCTGGCCTCGCATGATGATGATACGTTAGAAAAGCTGGAAATCAATGCCGCTTTGCAAGTGGATATATCGGAATTTCCCATTACCATTGAAGTGGCTAAGGAGGCAAAGAAGAAAGGTTTTTACACCTTGGCCGGCGCTCCCAACATTTTGCTTGGTGGTTCGCATTCCGGTAATCTAAGCGCTAAAGATGCCATTTTAGAAGATAGCATTGATATTCTTTGTTCGGATTATTATCCGGCGGCTTTGCTTAGCAGTATCTTTATCATGCATCAAAAACACGGTGTGTCCTTACCGGATATGGTGAATAAAGTCAGCCTTAATCCTGCCAAAGCTGTAAAAATTGATGCGCAGTACGGCTCCATTGCCATTGGTAAGAAAGCAGACCTTCTCATTGTGGAATTACTTGATAATTACCCTGTCATCACACACACCTTGGTAGATGGTATAGTGGTATCAAGAGTGGAGTACAGGAGTTAAGTATGGAAATTTTACGCATCGAAAATTTGACCAAGACCTTTTATTTGCATCATGTACAAAGTGAAATCAGCTCTTGTACCGACATTAATTTTAGCATTAATGAAGGGGAATTTGTAGGCATAGTGGGGCGCTCCGGCGCGGGGAAATCCACCATTATGAAGTGCATAAACCGCTCCTACTTACCCGTACAGGGCAATATATTTTATAATAGCTCAGCCTTTGGGCGCATTAACTTAGCGAAAGCCGATGAGCGTGAAATATTGCATTTGCGCAAATCTGAAATTGGCTATGTGTCGCAATTTTTAAATATTATGCCGCGCACCACAGCCAAAGAGCATGTAATGAATGCCTTGTTGGAAATGGGCGAAGATGAAAAGAACGCCGATATAAAAGCCCAAGAAATGTTAGACTTTTTTAATCTTTCTGAATCCCTTTGGAATTTATATCCCAATACCTTTTCCGGCGGGGAAAAATTGCGCTTAAACCTTGCCCATACCATGATTAAAAAGCCGCGCCTTATGCTCCTTGATGAGCCCACAGCATCCCTTGATAATGCCACCAAGGTATTGGTGAAAGAGATGCTGCAAAAGCTTAAAACCAAGGAAAGAGCCATGCTCGGCATCTTCCATGATTTAGAATTCATGGAAGATGTGTGTGATAAAGTCTTCAATATTTCAGAAGGCGGTTTCACATGCTAGCAGACTTTCATTTGCATTCCAATGTGTCAGACGGCAGTGACTCTCTTGCAGAACTAGTGCAAAAGTGCCTTGCCAAAAAGCTTGAGGCCATAGCCATTACCGACCATGACACTTTGGCTCATGTGGCGCGCTTGCCGCAGATGGAAGGCATGGCCATCATTGGCGGCATTGAAATTTCTGCCATTGACCCAAAAACGGGTATAAAAGCACATATACTGGGTTATAACATACAAAATATTGCTGCGGTGGAAGCCTTGGTGCACCCTCTCTTGCAGGCGCGTCATGCCTTGGGGCTAGAGCAAATTGCCATCTTGCAAGAGCATGGCTATGCCATAGATGTGGACACATTGCATAAAGCCGACGGCAAGTATATTTATAAACAGCATATCTTGGAATACTTATTAGCAACTAAGCAAATTGAAGATATGTTTGGCACTTTTTACCAAAGCTTTTTCAAAAACAACGGACCTTGCCATAAGGAAATTGCCTATATTGACGCGCGTGAGGCTGTACGCGTGATTGCGCAGGCCGGCGGGCAAGCAGTGCTGGCCCATGCAGGACAGCAGCAAAACTTTTATCTCATCGATGAGCTCGTGCCCCTTGGTCTTGTGGGTTTAGAGTATAACCATGTGGATAATAGTGAGCAAGATAAGGAAAAACTCAAGGAATATGCCGATAAATACGGCCTTTTCCTCACGGGCGGCAGTGATTATCATGGTTCCAACAATGCGGAACCTTTAGACATTGCTGATTATCTTTCGCCGCCGAGTGGCATTAAAGCTTTAGTGCGGAATAATACATAAATAGAGAGTGTGAAACATATATCGAGTATGTGCATAGCAACATAGTGAAAGAAAACCTATTTTTTTGCGAGGTGCAATGTGTGCTAATGAAGTAGATAAAAGTAGCCACTTAATTCATGGGAATTGAACTTGACCTTATTCTTGCTGTGCTCCTGTTTTCATCTCGCCTTTACATTATCGGGGCCTTATTTTCCCCATCGTCTGACAGCGTTCGAAAAAATATTTTTTCATCCTAAAAAATGGGGGTATTTGCGGGGGTATTATAAAAATACAACTTAATAAATTACGCAGAGATTTTAATATAAAGAAAATAGCCCTTATTCTCACGAAAGAGGGGGATTATTGTCTTATTTTACTCATATATTAGCATTTGCCAGAAAAAAGTTAGCGGTAGTGCAAATTATCTTTGTATAATCTTTGAATAGTAAAAAATAGAGCTAATAAAAAGACAAGCCCTCAAAAAATGAGGGGTTGTCAGCAGTCTGAGAGAGATGCCACATCTCTCTCTTTTTTTGTGATCATTGTCTTGAAGCAAAAAAAGGTAGGGAGCAAAGACCACGTCCTTGCTCCCTACATAATAAATCTACGTTATACTAACGTTATAAAGCTTAGTTCAAAGGTTGCAAAATAAATTCGCCCTTATCATTTACTTTATAGGCGCGGTAGAATTCACCTACGCGGTCGCCCTTGGCGTTAAAGCCCACATCGCCGGACAAACCGGGAAGGCCTTTTAAGGTAGGCAAGAAAGCCATAATGTCAGCAGAGGTCTTTTTACCAGCTTCCAAAGCGGCAACAAGCGCCTTAAAGGCATCGCCAGCAAGCACGGAATATACAGACAAAGGAATGGCCTTGTACTTAGCTTTGTAGTCGGCTAAGAACTTGGCAGCTTCTTTAGAGTCTAAATCTTGTGGTAAGGGAGGGCTGATAAAAACATAATCTTTAGCAGCTTTATTACCGGCGATTTTTACTAAGTCTTGGTGGTTAGAAGCGTCACCGCCCATGAGGGGAACATTCCAGCCCATATCGCTTTTTTGACGAAGCAACGAACCGGCTTCAGGGAAATAGCCTGTGAAGAACACCACGTCGGGTTTCTTAGAACGTACTGTGGTCAAAATAGCATTATAATCGCGTTCACCGGGGGTTAAAGCATCATAAAAAACCACTTTTACGCCTTTTTCATCTAAAATAGCTTTGATTTCTTCAGCAAAGCCCTTGGCGTAGGAAGAATTATCGTGCACCAAAGCTACATTTTTATAGCCACCTTTCATGATAGCAGCAGCAGCGGCAGCACCTTGAGCATCGTCACGAGGGCAAGTACGGAAAAAGTTCTTTAAACCTTTTTCTGTCAAACGCACAGAGGTTGCACCCGTAGCTATTTGTACAATTTCAGCTTCATTTAATAAATTTTGTGTAGCCTCGGTCACGGCAGAACCATATGTTCCAATGACGGCTACAGCACCGGCAGAAGCTAATTTTTGTGCGGCAAGAGCGGCAGATTTTGGATCGCCGGCATCGTCTTCAATAATAAGCTTAATGGTATCGCCATTGATGCCGCCCTTGGCATTGATGGCATCCACAAGCATGCTTACCACATTTTTCATATCTTGGCCTTCAGAAGCCCATTTACCGGTCAAAGGACACATCAAACCAATTTTAACCTCACCAGCCATGGCAACGCTGGCGAAAGAAAGCATTAAAACACACAGAAGCGCTAAAAACTTTTTCATCTTTCCTCCGGGGAACGTAAAATGGTGAACACAAAAAACTTTAACCAAAGCAAATGGTACCTAAAAATGAAGAAAAGGGAAATATTTTTTTATCTTTTAGCAAAAGTTTTTTATAACATATTGTTTTTATTTATAAAACAACAAGTTCCATATTTCCCCACAGGCCAATGGCTGCATCGCATTGCACAAAAAGCCCCTCAATACCCGCAATGCTTTGTCCAAAGTCAAGGGCCGCCTGTACCGAATCTGCCGAACGTAATCTATTGCCAAGAGCCGTGGCCACAGCATCGGCAAGGGCCGCATCTTTGGCACGCACCACAGCCAAATCACCTTTCCCAAGGCTTAAAGAATGCCCTATGGTGGCAGAAGAAGCACACAGCGCCAAGGGAAAATCTGCTGCTTTAAGCTGTAAGCCCATGCTGGCACCGCTGTCGGGATCGGCAAGCAAAGCCACTACACGTTCCTTTTCTGAACACATGTAGATATCTCCACCGTTTTCTACAATTATATTAGGGGAAACATGGCTTTCGGCCAAGAGCTGTGCAATAGTTCCAGCCACAGCCGCAAAAGGGCCCACCTGTGCAGCTTGCGCGCCGCGGCACATACGCTGAATAATTTCCGGTGCATTTTCCGGTAGAGCTAAGGGCGCTAACGAAGTGCGAAACTCCGGATGCAGTCTACTCCACCCTTGAATGTCGGCTCGCAAAGCTCCAAGGGTTTGCAACATACGCCCCGGTAAATCGGGATCTTGATTGCACGTAACAACGCGTAAATCACTTTCGGCCAACACCACCTGAAAAGCCACTTCCCCGCTGCGTGCTTTACAAAGATTGCGATACTGCCTATAAGACGAATCGTGTATTTTTCTAACTATTTCCATAAGTATTATGTGCCCTTGTTCCAATTTTTTGTCATCTACATCTTGCACAACCCAACAAGATAGCGTAACACTACCAAGCGCACAAGTATTTATGACATATAAGGGGCCTCTATGCAAAAAAAATTCTTACATATTCTCGACCTTGGTCAAAACGCTTTTTGGCAACTGTTGCAAGAAACACGCATCGCCAAAGAAGAAGACATACAAGCATGGCAAAAACATCTTGCTGCCACTTCTATACAAGTATGGCTTGGTGATAAAATACCGCAAGAAAGCACGTATTTTCAGCAATGCCTTAAAGATTTAGGTTTAGAATATAGCATCCGTGATTGCTCTGGTTTGAGTGCAGAAGAAATAGAAAATCTTGTCTCAGAACAAGATGCTGACAAACTGCATATAGCCTGCGGTTTTAGCGAAATTGAATTGGCCTTCTTAACCAATGAAAGCACCTGTACTTGGTTTAACGGCGTCAGCCAATTTGCAGCCCCTTGGCAAGCCATGGCCGAAGCAGCCTTTACCATGGACAGATGCGAAAGTCTGTCACATCCCTTAGACCAATGGCGCATTTGTTGGATGGGCAAAATTTCACCCTTAGCTCAATCTCTCATGCAAGTAGGTATTTATGTGCCTTATGAGCTTTTCATGGGCGTTCCCCCTTGGGGCGACCCCGACCATAGCAGTACCGACCTTGCTTTAAAGGCTGGTGCTAAAGTCTTCATGTCGCGTGAACCCCGCTTGGCCATAGACGATGCCCATATCATCTACGTGGACACCCAATTGGAAGATTTAGCCATAAAAGCAGAACAACGCCAGCATGCCAAGGTGTTCACCCCCATAACTGGCCTAGATGATAGCTATAAATGGCAAAAAGGTTTTGTACTAGATGAAAGCTTTTTAAGCTATGCCACGTCTGGTGCCTCCATTGTAAGCACCGATGTGCACCAAGACTATGCCAAGGCTGATGCGCAGTTACAAGCAGAAAGAAAAAAACGGCAAGACACTTTCTTGTTGGCCACTTTGTACCATACAGTAACAGCTCAATAAAATGCACTCTTACACAAATCATTGTGCAAAGTTTTTAAAATAGGCTTTTTTATAAGGGGATCTTTTGCTTAGGCAAAAGGTTCCCTTCACCCCCTCAAAGCGCGTTTTATGGGCAAAGTGCTGAAAAAAGCAAATGGCTTATGACTCCTCATACACCGCACATCTTTACTTTTCAACAGGCTGATAAGTCCACTCAAGGTTTCTTATGGCACAACAAATACCCTACGCTTTGCGGCACACCCTGCCCCAACACAATTCCGTCCTTTTTTACAATCACATTCCCAAATGTGGTGGGCTTAGCTTAACGCATTTGTTGCGCGCCTGCTTCCCCAATGCCTGTGATGTGCACCACAATATTTTCGACCCACGTGCTGTGCCCTTAGATAAAGATTTTTACCATGGGCACGGGGTCAGTGGTATAGAGCACTTTTTGCCTGCAAATAAGACGTATTATTATATTACTGTGTTGCGACATCCTTGGAAGCTGGCGCAATCGCTCATCCGTTTTTTTTCTTGGCTTCTTCCTCTGGATGCGACATACAAGCAAGACCCTGAAACGTTATTGTTGCAGCAAGAGCCCAACATTCTTATTCAATATTTGGGACAAGGCGACAAGGACAAAGCGGAGGAAAATCTTTTTGAAAACTACCTCTATTTTGGCTTGCAAGAATATTTTCCTGCATCGTTGTCCCTACTCAGCGAGCATATTCCCCCTTTAGTTGAGGCGCCGCTCATTAGCAAAAATGTTTCTACCAAGGAGCCTTGGCACATTAGCCCTGCTGTAAAAGACACGTTTTACGAAAAAAATGCCTTGGATATTGCCCTTTACGAAAAAGCCCAACAAGAATTCTTTCGTCGCGTGCGCAATTACGAAGAAAAAACACAAACATCTTTAGGCCTAGAAGCGCCCCCACAAAACACGACCATAGGGCAATCACAGCAAAGGGAGCAGCGCTGCGAGCCTGTGCATATTTCTGACGCAAAGGGCGCTACCCCCGCCTTAGAAGCCAGCAATACCCACGGAAGCAATGTGCAAACGGCCTTAGCCCTCAAAGAAACCATTGCCTGCAAAGAAGATTTGCCGGGCATGGACGTCCCCCAAGCGCGCTTTGAAAATTGGCTCTTTATCCTCGTACACTCCATGCAAAGCAAAGCAGAATACGAACAATATTTCCATTGGCTTATGCAAAGAGCTTCCATACGAAATTCTTGCCTATACTTTGCCTTTTACTGCGCCCTTAAGGGGCAATTAGCGCCGCTCCCCATGGTAGGAAAGCATCTTTTTACTTTGTGCCAAGAGCGCGACCCGCACAATCATTGCCGCATATTTGTGCAATGTCGCCAAGACATTTTGCGCATTTGGCATGAGCAAGGCCTATACAAAGAAAATGACCCCTTCAGCCAAAAAATAATGACGTGGGCACACACACTAAAAGAAACACACTCTAGTACATGAAAAAACCTTTACAATAAAGCCTCTTCATACAAAGACTATCATTGTGAAAAATTGCGCAGGGCAAGCATTAAAAAAAATATTTGTCTTTTACAAAAAATCGTATACAATGGTTCCTAATTGTCAGAGGAAGGTTTTCAGCATTGTGCTATCCCCCATTCAAGCTGTTGAAAAACATGAGCAGCTTTTGAATTTTAGAGGAAATTAGGGTTTTTCAACAGGCTCTTTGAGCCATGCAGGGAGTATACCTATGGATGAATTTATGAAAAGCATTATGGATATCCTTGGCACCATCAATGGTGTCGTATGGGGCCCCATTATGCTGATTTTGCTCTTAGGAACAGGTTTATTTTTAACCTTTGGTTTGCGTTTTTTGACCTTTATGCGTATCCCTACGGCTTTCGCCAGCTTATGGAAAAACAGAAAAGGTGATGACGGCGCTGACGGTGAAATCTCCCCCTTTAACGCCTTAATGACAGCTTTGTCTGCCACCGTGGGTGTGGGGAATATCGTAGGTGTGGCTAGCGCAATTTTAGCCGGCGGCCCCGGCGCTCTGTTCTGGATGTGGTGCACCGCCATGGTAGGTATGGCCACGAAATTTTCTGAGGTTCTTTTAGCTGTACGCTACCGCGAAGTAACCCCCGATGGCAACGTGGTAGGCGGCCCCATGTACTATATCAAAAACGGCTTAGGCTCTGGCTGGGCATGGCTTGGTACGGCCTTTGCTATCTTCGGTGCCATTGCTGGTTTTGGTATCGGCAACATGACCCAAACCAACGCCATTTCCGGTGCCATAAGCAACACCTTTGGCGTTGACCCCATGTATACCGCCATTGTGCTTTTCGTCCTTGTAGGCGCTGTGCTTCTCGGTGGTGTTAAGCGTATTGGTGCTGTAGCTGGTAAAGTGGTACCTTTCATGGCTCTTTTCTATATCATCGCTGCCATGATGGTAATTATCCTTAAAATTGACTTGATTCCTGGTATTATTGCTACCATCTTTACTGAAGCCTTTACACCTTCTGCCGCCTTTGGTGCCACCATTTGGATGGTTATTCGCATGGGTGTAGCCCGCGGTGTGTTCTCTAACGAAGCCGGCCTTGGCTCTGCCCCCATCGCACACGCCACAGCCACCACCAAAGACCCCATGAATCAAGCCCTTATCGGTATGCTTGGTACCTTTATCGATACCATCATCATCTGTTCCATGACCGGTTTTGCCATCTTGGCTTCCGGTTTAATAGCTACAGGCCCTGGTGATATATCCGCTGGCAACTTGACAGCCAATGCTTTTGACAGCGTGCTTGCTGGTATATTACCTGCCAAGACAGGTAGTATTCTTGTGACCATCGCATTGACCTTCTTTGCCTTTACCACCGTACTTGGTTGGTGCGTATACAGCGAACGCTGCATGATTTATCTTTTTGGCGACAAGGCCTTAAAGCCTTTCCGCGTCATTTTTACCCTTATCGTGCCCATAGGCGCCATGGCAAAAATTGATTTTGTATGGTTGCTTTCCGACACCTTCAATGCTTGCATGGCCATCCCCAACTTGATTGCCCTGCTTATGCTTAGCCCTGTAGTCTTTGCAACTGCCAAAGAATACCGCGAAAGAGAAGCTGCTAACGTTATGAAATAACAAGCACATAAGCATATTATGCATAGGGAGAAAGGAAACTTTCTCCCTTTTTTTATTATTTTTAGAAAAAAACTCTTGACAGAGACCCCATACATCTTTACAAAGGTCGAGCAAGAAGTTTTCTTGTCACCATTCGGCCCATATTTGCCCGGATGGTGGAATTGGTAGACACAAGGGACTTAAAATCCCTCGGTAGCAATACTGTGCCGGTTCAAGTCCGGCTCCGGGTACCATGTAATTCTAAGTAATTAAAATTACAAAGGTAATGGGCATGAAAAAGTCCCCTTGATAGAAATGTCAGGGGGACTTTTTTTATGGTGTCTTTTCATCCCTCAAAAGCCTTGCACAATTCCCCAAGGGGCTTATAAAAAAGTCATCCATACTCCTATTAATTTCTTGTAAAAATGACTGCTTGTCCTTAGTATTGGCTTGCACTGCTTGCCCTTTTGAACTATGTGTCTTATGGTAAAACATATTGCAGTAAGAACAAACGGCGCAGCAACAATACATTATATTTTTAGATATTTTTTCTATATATTCATGTATTTTTTACATTCGAAGTCGAGTTCATACACATATAAAACAATAAACCTTTAACCCGAAAGAGGAATTTTTATGTTACACGGCATTTGTACACCTGTCTGCACCCCTTTTACTGGCGTAAATCAAAGCTTTGATGAAAAAGCTTTTTTGAATCATATTGACTTCGTGCTTGAAAAAGGAGTTCACATCATTGCAGTCTGCGGTGGTACTGGTGAATTTGCTTTTCTTAGTAAAGAAGAAAAAATGCACATGGCAGAAGTAGCAGCAAAACATATTGATGGGCGTGCAAAACTTATAGTACAAACATCTGCCATTCGTACTGAAGATGCCATTGAGTTTTCAAAACACGCTGAAGGCGTAGGCGCTGACGCACTTATGATTTTACCTCCGTTTTTTGAAGGGCCAGGCGATGATGGTGTTTTTATGCATTACGAAAAAATTTCTCATGCCATAAAAACTCCCATTATGTTGTATAACATTCCTATGTACTCAGGATATGATATTACTCCCGCCATGTATAAGCGCCTCGCAGAACTTCCCCAAGTAGAGTATATTAAGGATAGCACCGCTGACGTAATGCGTATGGAACAACTTATCGCAGTGGGAGCCAAGCTTTTTATCGGCTGCGACTATTTGATACCTCACGCCTTAGCGTCAGGCGCAACGGGGTGCTTCTGGGGAGCTTCCAATATTATGCCTAGCCAAGCTGTAGATATCTACAATTTGGCCAAAGCGGGTAAACTCAATGAAGTGTTTGCCCTTTGGGAAAAAATGAAGGCTGTTAACATATTTTTATGGACAACCACATACAACGCAGGGGTAAAAGCGGCTTTGCGTATTCTTGGACATGATATGGGAGATTGCCGCCATCCAATCCTTCCATTACCACAAGAAGAAATTGAGGAATTAAAGAAACATATGAGCTTCCTTTTGAAATAAGACTTTATTCTGGTCACTCATGGAGAATATCCATGAGTGACTTTTAAAATTCAAAACCCTACAGATAGAAAGCTCTTATATTCTTCTTTTTTCATGCCCTAACAGCCTGTTGAAAAAGCCTGCTTCATAAAAAATTTCTGCTAAAATGTTATTTTCATCGTTTTTCTACAGGTTGTTCAAAAAGCGTAAGATACGAGGAAAACGAAGTTTTTTTGCGGAGGGAGTGACGCCTAGGCGCACGATATCCGTAAAATTCGTTCCTCATTTAACGGCTACAAGCCCTTTGGGTCGGACTCTTCTGGTACTCGACTGGAGCAAAAAACAAGTCTGACAAAGTAGATTACACTTTTTCAACAGCCTGCTAACGGTTTTTCATAGAGTGATGCTTGTCATTAAATGTATTGTGCGGCTTCCTATGATAGTTATGAGACTTGTTAGGCTGCGGCTTACTATTATGATGGTACACATGTACTGGCTTAGACTGCGGTTTATTGTTATGATGATACACATGCACAGGCTTAGGTTGCGGCTTGTTATGATGGTACACATGTACGGTTTGGTGTCTGTTTTGCCGCACATCTTGACGATAGTCTCTCACCGCATCGCGTCTTTCGTGTGCAATAACACGATCAATAAAGCCTAAAATACCGGCTTGCGCCGTGGTAGCCATGGTCATAGACAAAAGCACTGTGGCCATAATGAGTATACGCATTGTTTTTTCCTGGGTAAAAAGTTGGGGCAGTGGGCCTTTCCATGGCCCGTGCATTGCCCGTTTCGCCAAGGGTTTAGCAGTATCTGTGCCAAAGAGCCATATTAATATAACACACTAAAAATACAACACAAAAAGAAAACACACCCCCACAAAGAGTAGCGTATAAAAATTAGTCAGCTGTATTATTTTTATGCACTTTGCCTGCACAATACGTGAATTCTATACCTGACGCATACAAGAAATTTTATACTTGCCAAAAAACATCCCCTTCTATAAACTCCATATCCTAACACCTATTGTTCACAAAATCACAAGCGCACCATTCCCTTTTGCAAAGGGCAATGCGTGCAAAGAACACATTCTAAAATACGTGCAGGCCCCGTCCTTTGCATTTACGAGGCAACTATGACACACACACT
>CAYJHX010000004.1:0-26209 GCA_964369395.1 uncultured Desulfovibrionaceae bacterium | reverse complement strand
GAACCAATTGATTAAGAGTCAACTGCTCTACCAATTGAGCTAATGACCCACGCGACGAAGAGGGTTATATGCCTAATAGGTATCATACGTCAAGTAATTTTGTAAAAAAATTTTCTTTAAGGAAAGTGTATGAAGAAAAAGTATATATTTTTCACTAATTGTATAATAATTTTATTTTGTCTTAGCTTTTTTGTGGCATATATTCCTACATTAGCGGCTGCGCCAGCACAAACGCCACAAGAGGGTGTGCCAGTACAAACGGTGCAAGAAAGTGCGCAAATACAAGCGCCCCAAGGGTTAGCGATTACTATAGAGTATGTGCAAGAAGAAGAAAATATTTTGGGTGTGGTGGCCTTGGATTTAGCGTCGCACTATTATGCTTATGCCCATGGAAATGCTCAGGATGTGGGCTTACCTACGCAACTTGAAGTCTATAATGCTCAAGGCGCTGTGCAGGCGGTCTATTTACCAACTGGCAAGGAAAGAAGAGATAATTTTCAGGCGGATAAATTGGTATTGGCCTATGCAGGTAAAATATTTTTGTTTGTAGATTTAGGTAAAAATCCTTCTCAAGGAACTCGTTTTTCTGGCCAACTTTCACTTTTACTGTGTTCGGACAAGCATTGTTTGCCTGTAACAGTGCCTCTTGTATTTACGGTGCCAAGTGCTTTGTCTTCTCTAACACCACAGATGTTGCCACTTTGGGAGATGGCCAAAGCGCAAGGCAATGCCAATGCTTCGTTACAAGCAAAAACAGCGCAATCGGTAGCCTTACCTGTAATAGAAGAGCACACAGGGCAAAGTGACGTACAGCAAGGGGCGGAACAAGAGAAGGAAGAGCGTAAAACGTTGCAAGATGTATTCGGTGGCAAGTCGCTTTCTTCGCTAAAAGCTGATACTGCGTCCACACAATGGGTGCCCATCACGGATACGGATCCTGCATGGAATTTTTCTCCCCGCGCCTTTGCGCCAGATTTAGAAGTTTCCAGCCTTGGAAAAGCTTTACTTTTTGGACTCTTGGCAGGGCTAATTCTTAATCTCATGCCTTGTGTATTGCCTGTGCTGACCTTAAAAATACAATCCTTACTTCTTGCTGAAGAAGGGGAAGAGCGTATTCGCGCTTTTCGCACACATAATATATATTTTGCATTGGGTATTCTAGCGCAATTTTTTCTTTTAGCTTTGATTTTAGGTTCAGCCGGGTATATGTGGGGTGAACTTTTCCAAAATGTGTATTTTGTTGCCGGCATGTTGGTAGTCATCTTTGTTTTAGCTCTTTCGCTTATGGGGGTATTTACTTTACCCATGTTGGATTTGAAAACATCCACAAACACGTCACCAAAGCGCCAAGCCTTTATGACGGGCATGGTAGCTACTTTACTGGCGACGCCTTGCAGTGGGCCGCTTTTAGGTGGTGTGTTGAGTTGGGCTTTTTTGCAACCGCTATACCTTATCGTGCTCATCATTATGTCTGTAGGAGTGGGGATGAGTTTGCCGTATATGGTTTTTTCTTGGCAACCTCAGTGGGTGCGCTTTATGCCAAAACCCGGCGGATGGATGAGTTATTTAGAGAAAGTTGTGGCTTTTTTCTTATTAGGAACAGTCATTTATATGTACACTATCCTGCCGGTGTATGCACAAATTCCTTTACTTGTGTCCTTGTTGCTCTTGGCCTTTTTGGGCTGGCTTTGGGGCACGTTGGGCGGTTTGTCTGCACCGCGTTGGCGTAGACGTTTGCTAAGTGGCCTGTTTGTTTTAGGTATGGTGGGGGCTGTGGCGTACGGTGCTGCGCCGCCTAAATTGTCTATTGTCGCTTGGCAAGATTTTAATTCTGTTACTTTTGCAGAAGATTTAGGAAAAAAGCCTCTATTAGTAGAGTTTACTGCTGACTGGTGTCCTAACTGTAAATTTGTAGAAAAAACCGTTCTTACGTCGGAAAATCTTCAAAAATGGCAAAAAGAGTACAACCTTACTTTGATTAAAGTGGATATTACTCGAGATAACGCGGCAGGTGAAAAATTGCTCCATGCCCTTGGTAGTCAAAGTATCCCTTTAACGGCGGTATTTGGTTTGGGTGAAAAATCTCAAAATCCTGTGGTTATTAGAGATATTTACGGGAAAGAAGATTTGTCCATGGCCTTAGAGCAAGCTTTGGGCACAAAATAGGGCTTGATAACTTGTTACCCCCCCTTGGTTTTTCCTGGGGGGGCTTTGCCTGTGTTTTTCGCAAGAATTTTCCCGTGATTTTTCCCGCGATTTTTCATTGACAAGGGGGGCTTACGTGCCTATCTTTTCGCGTGTACAATAAGATATATCCTCCTACAAATAGATAATTATGTCCATCCTCAAAGAAATACTTCATAAAAAAGGCTCATGTCGCCTTGCTCGTAGCGGTATGGCCAGTCGCTGTCGTTTGGCTTTGCAATGCATAGAAGAAGGGCGCACAGCCGTGCTTGTGGTGCGCAATAGAGAAGAAATGGCCGCTGCGCGCGGGCTTTTAACGCTTTTTTCTCCCGATGCTTCCCAAGACGCCAGCGCTGTAAATCTTTTACGTTGGCAATCTCCTTTTGTTTTTATGCCACCGGGGGTTTTACCCACTCAAGCCGGACAGCATTCTTCGTGGGCAGAGCGTATGGCTGTGCTGTATGCTTTGCATTTTAAGAAGCCTTTATGTTTGGTGCTGACTCTTGATAATTTACTTATCAAATACATGCCCAAAAATTTCTTTGATGCTCATGAGTTATCTTTGGTGAAAGGGGCAGAAATGTCTCCGGAACTTTTGGTAGAGCAAGCTGTGGAATGGGGGTATGAGCGGGTGCAAATGGTGTCGCGTGCGGGGGATATTGCGCGACGTGGGGATATTTTAGATATTTTTCCTCCTGGTTATGAAAAACCTGTTCGTTTAGAATTTTTTGGCGACTTTCTTGAAGATATGCGCCTTTTTGACGCCATTTCACAGCGTTCTCTCATGGCTATACAAGAGGTGACGTTGCTTTCTCCTTTACCATTGGCTGCTGATACGGCGCAAATGCAAAAGGCTGTACAGCGTTGGGAGCGCTTACTACAAAAAGGTCTGTTAGATGAAAATTTTGTGCATGATTTTAAGAAAAATCTGCATCAAGGTGGCGGCGGACTTTTGCCGGGTATTTTTTACGATGCCCCCACGGTATTAGAAGAATGGTTGCCAAATGATTGTACATGGTTACTACCTGGAGAAGCCGACAGTAAAGACGATATAGAAAGCACCGCCAGAGTGTTAGCTGAAAATATTGAAAGTGAAGAAAGCTTTTTGCCACAGCCTGCCCGTATGGCTTTGCGCGATGTAACTACCATTTTGTCTTTATGGGAAAATGCTCACGTGCAGACCATCTACCAAGAACCCTTGGTTATGGGGGGAGTAGATGGAAATAATGACAATGTTGTTGATTTGCAAGAAAAACAATTACATTCTTTCACCGAACTTTTTATACAAGTAGATACTGACGCTGCCGAAAGTGCCCGTATTCAGGATCGCCCATGGCAGCAATTGGTGGCGGGCCTCAAAGCGTGGCAAGGACAAAAACGTCAGGTTTTGCTTTCTTTTGCTAATCCGCGTAGTCGTGCCAAATTTTTAGCCTTGGCCGAGCAAGATGGCCTTGTGCCTCATTTACGGTATGCGCCAGAAAGAAAAGGGCTTTTCGCTTTAGTGGCTCCTTGGCGTGGCGGTGTAGATGTGTTATGGGATGATATTCGTATTTTGGGCGAAGATATCCTGTATCCTAAGGCTGAAAAACGTCAGCGCACGGCAGCAGGAGCTTTTAAAGGGCTCGATCGTTTTGATGACTTAGTCGTAGGCGACCTGCTGGTACACAGGGATTATGGCATAGCCCGCTTTTCCGGTTTGCATCATATGCAAATAGGGCAGGTTCGCAATGATTATTTGCTATTAGAGTATTCTGGCGCTGATAAATTGTATGTGCCTGCCGACCGCCTTGCGCTTATCCAACGTTTTAAAGGGGGCGATGGTGTAGACCCTGCGCTGGATAAATTAGGTGGCAGTCAATGGTATAATTCTAAGGAAAAAGCACGTAAAGCCATTGAAAAGATTGCGGCTGATTTGGTGGAAATGTATGCTTATCGCAAGGTGACCAAAGGCTTTACTTATGGGCCGCCTGACGAGCTTTTTCACGAATTTGAGGCTACTTTTGGTTTTGAAGAAACACCAGACCAAGCCAAAGCCATTCAAGATGTGCTAGACGATATGGAAAAAACACAACCCATGGACAGGTTGGTTTGTGGTGATGTGGGATTTGGAAAAACAGAAGTAGCCTTGCGAGCATCCTTTCGGGCCGCGGCAGAAGGGCGCCAAGTGGCTTTGCTTTGTCCTACCACGGTATTGGCAGAGCAGCATTATCAAACATTTCGTCAGCGTTTAGCGGGTTTTCCCATCAATGTGGGTTTGTTGAGCCGTTTTGTAAGCAAGCAGAAGCAGAAAGATGTGCTTAAAGCCGCAGAGCAGGGCCATGTGGATATTGTGGTAGGTACCCATAGGCTTTTGTCTAAAGATGTGAATTTACCCAATTTGGGTTTGCTTATTTTGGATGAAGAACAGCGCTTTGGTGTGCGGCATAAAGAAAAACTCAAAGCTCTTAAGAAAAATGTGGACGCCTTAACTTTGACGGCTACCCCCATTCCGCGCACGTTGCAGCTTTCCATGTCTGGTATTCGTGATTTATCTATTATCGAAACGGCGCCACCAGAACGCAAGCCTGTATCCACGGCCATTTTACAACGAGATGGCAAGGTACTTAAAGAAGTTTTGGAACGCGAATTACAACGCGAAGGGCAAGTTTTTTGGGTCTATAATAGGGTTCAAGGCTTAGAACGCGTGGCAGAGTATGTGCGTAATCTCATCCCTACAGCCCGCATAGGCATGGCTCATGGTCAAATGCCGGAAAAAGAGCTGGAAGAAACCATGCATAAATTTTGGCATGGAGAGCTTGACGTGTTGGTGTGTACTTCTATAGTGGAATCGGGGCTTGATTTTCCGCGAGCCAATACGCTTATTGTGGATCAGGCGCATATGTTTGGCCTTGGGCAATTGTATCAATTACGCGGCAGAGTAGGGCGTTCTGATAGGCAAGCGTATGCCTTTTTTGTAATACCGGAAGAACATCGTCTTTCCGATACAGCGCGGGAGCGTTTGCGCATTATTTTGGAATTAGATTATCTTGGTGCGGGTTTTCAAGTAGCCATGGAAGATTTGCGTTTACGCGGTGCTGGCAATATTTTGGGCGAAGTGCAATCGGGGCATATGACGCGCCTTGGGCTGGATTTATTTTTGGAAATGCTGGAAGAAACTGTGAGTCGTTTGAAAGGAACGCCTTCTTCTGTGGTCGTAGAGACAGAATTGAATATTGGTGTACCGGCGCATATTCCGGAATCGTATGTGCAAGATGGGCGCGAGCGTTTGCGGTATTATAAATCGCTCAGCTCTGCCACCGATGGCGCCACGCGAGAAGATATTGCGCTGGGCATGCGTGATAGATTTGGGGCTTTTCCTCAAGAATTTGAAAATTTCTTGAGTATTTTGAGTTTTAAGCAAAACCTTGGTACTTTGGCCGCACAGCGCGCTGATATTTTTGCTCATAAGGTGAGCGTGCAATGGAGTAAAGAGCAGCAAAGTATTGATGGGGACAAACTGGTAAAACTGATGACAGGTGGCGGCAAAGATGGGCAAAAATTACGCCTCACCCCACCGGCAACTTTGGAAATTCGTTTTGCTTTGGATGAACAATCTTTTGTGAAAAGTCTTGAAAAAGCACAAGATTTGTTATTTTCTTTGCAGAAAGCGGACAGTGTATAAAAAAATTCAATACTTAAAAGTATGTAAAGCGCTTTTTTTCAATATGGGTAATTTAAAGAAAAACTATTGTCGCTCTGAATATTTCTTGGTACAGGGTATAAAAAAGGTGGTGTTTGTGCGTATATTAGCTCTTGGGATTATCTGTCTTTTTTCTTTAATGCTTGGGGCTTGCTATGAAGTTGAAAAACCGGCAAGCGTGGTGGCTACGGTGAATGGCCGCCCCATAGTGTTGAAAACCGTACAAGCTTCGCAGGAAGCGGATATGGCAGACCTTGGTATTTTTGAGCAATTTTCTTTGCACGAATTGCGGGCTAAATATGGTAAAACCATAGCGAATCTCATTGTGTATGAGCTTATGCTACAAGATTTAGAAACGCGGGGCATTATTGTAACGAAAGAAATGGTAGATGCTTTTGAGAAAAATGTTCGTTCAGACTATCCTGAAGGGGAATTTGAAAAATATTTTGAAGAAAATGCTCTTGATATCAATGCTTGGCGCGAAATTTTGCGCTATATCATAGCCTTACAGAAATTTAATCAAGAATTTTTGCGTAAAGATTTTGTGCCTTCTGTGGAAGATGTAGAAGCCTATTATGCGCAAAATAAAGAAAGTTTTGTTTTAGAAGAAAACTATCTTTTACATGAAGCCATCAATGAAAAAAAAGAGCAACTTGCCAATATAAAAACTTTAGAAGATTTACTGGCGAAAAAAGCTACTTTATCGCCGTATAAAATGCGTATTGATAAGCAAAACATGCCTAAAGAATGGCAAAAAGATGTTTTTGCCTTAAAAGAAAATGCCTGCACTGAAATTTTGGCACAAGACGAAGCTTTTATTATTCTTTGTTTAGAAAAACATGAGGGAAAAAGAGCGCTTTCTTCGGCAGAAGCCTATGTATATATAGAAGAATTTTTAGCAGAAGAACGTATGGTCGAACGATTTGAAGCTTGGCTAAAAGAAAAACTTGCCACGGCAGATATCAAAATTTCCTCGCATGTGGCTAATGATATTGCTAAATGATTTTTAACGGTCTGTATTAAAAAGCTTTCTCGACACGATGTGTGTTTTGGTGTTTTACAGGTTATCATAGTTTTTTGGAAAAAGTCTCTGACTCTGGCGTTGCATCTTCTCTAGAAAAAAGTTAGACTTTGTTTGGAAAGATGTATTTGTTATTTTTGTTGTAAAGCATATTTCCTCATTTTTTTAACAAATGAACGAATAATTTTTTGATATTAAGGAGTTTTTGTGAAAAAAATTTTTTCTTTTTGTTTTGCTTTGGTAATGGTGGCAGGACTGGCACAAGCAGCGGCAGTAAATCAAGTGGCCGCTGTAGTTAATGGCAAGATGATTTCTTTGTATGATGTGCAACTTTCTGCAGGGCCTGCTTTGGCCAAAGCAGGGTTGAGCACGAAAAACCCCGGAAACTCGGCGCAAGTGCAAGAAATTTACAGGAAAACTCTTGATAATCTTATTATTGAACTTCTTATAGTTGCCGCAGCGGAAAAACAAGGTTTGACAGCCTCTTCGACAGAAATTGACGCAGAAATTGCGCGTATTATGCAACAAAGCCGCACAAACAAAGCACAATTTGAAAAACAATTGCGTGCAGAAGGTATGACTATTACTGCCTATCAGCATCGCATTGCCAATTCTATCTTGCGAAATAAGCTTATGGGAGCCATGGTGGGGCGTAAAATCATTGTAACCCCCGATGAAGTGCGTGCCTATTACGAAGCCAACAAAAGCAAGTATGTTTCAAAACCTGAAACCATATTAGCCTTGCTTGTATACCCAAATTCCATTGATCCTGCCGGCTATGCTGCACAACTTATTAAAGATCCATCAAAATTTGAAACTGTGGTGCAACAAGTTTCTGAAGGCCCTAATAAGGCTGGCGGTGGTGTCATCGGTGCTGTAGACTTTACAAAAATGCCTCCGCAATTGGTTACTTTGATTAATAAATTGCCCGTAGGTGGCGTTACCCCCATGCTCGTGCTCAATGGGAAAAAATCGCAATTCAAAAAGGTAAAAGCTTCTAAAGGCGGAGAACAACTAACCTTTTTGGAGGCTCAGCCCATGGCAGATAGAGAAGTGCGCGAACCGCGCTTGAAAGAACGCTTTGACGAATATGTACACCAACTGCGCAGCAATGCTGTAGTAGATATTCGTATATAGGTTTTATACGAACTTTTTATAAACTTTTTGCTTGAGCATCCCTTAGGTTTTGCTTAAGCAAAAAGTTTTATGTGTTTACAGATAAGTAAAGATGTTTGATAAAAACCTAGAGGATGAGGTTTTTGTATGGCAGCAACATTAGAAGAGTTAGGACAGCTTTTACGTTTAGAAAGAGAGAATAAAGGGCTTTCTGTAGATGATGTGGCAGATGGTCTAAAAATCAGCGAGCGTATCTTGCGTGCCTTGGAAGCCGGTGATAGTACTTCTTTGCCGCATATTGTCTATGTGCGTGGTTTTGTGAGCGCATATGGTAAATATCTTGATCTTGATGTGCAAGAACTCTTGGCTTCCCCCGCTTTGTATGAAGACGGAGAGGATAAACCTCAATATTTGCCTCTTGACCGTACAGCTGCTGTAAAGAAAAGAAATTCTGGTCGCCTTTTTTTTATTTTATTGCTTTGTATATGTATTGGCGGTGCAGCTGGTGTGTGGGCGTATCAAAATACAGAAACTTTTGATTTCTTTAAAAAATCTTTTGACGAACCATCGCTTAATATTGCAGAGCCGGCTCCTGCTTTGACCCAAGATAAGGAAAAAACTCTCGTTTCTGCCTCTCAAGAAGCTCCTTTAAAAACAGCTCCAAAGGACGCTTCGCAAGCCTCTGAAGAACAAGCTACCACGGAAAAAAATAAACAAGATGCAGCGACTCAAAAAGCGCAAGCAGAAAAGGCTTTAGCAGAAAAGGAAGCCGCTGAAAAAGCGCAAGCGCAAAAGGCTTTAGCAGAAAAGGAAGCCGCTGAAAAAGCGCAAGCGCAAAAAGCTGCGGCAGAGAAAGAAGCTGCCCAAAAAGCCCAAGCGCAAAAAGAGCAAGAGGCTCGAGAACTTGCGAAACAAAATGTGGCAGTTACACCATCGGCTGAAGATTTGCCACAGCATCGAGGGCCGCATAAGGTTATCATCACCGCTTTAATGGAAAGTTCCATAGAATCTGCGGCTGATGATACGGGAACGCGCACTTTTTCTTTAAAACCTGGGGATACTTTCGCTCTTACCTTTGACGATACTTTACGCTTGACCTTAAGCAATGCTGGGGGGGTGCGTATTCATTATAACGGAAAAGTTATGCCATCTTTAGGCAATAAAGGCGAGAAAAAGACGGTGGTTTTTCCCCCACGATTGTAATATGGAATGGAATGATTCTGCCATTGTTTTGCAAACGGGTAAATTTCGTGAAGCAGATATGTGGCTACGTATTTTTTCGCAAAAACGTGGCTTAATGACGGTTTTTGCCTTTGGAGGCAGCCGAAGTAGGCGACGTTTTTGCGGTTGTCTTGATGTGTTAAACACCATAACATGTCGTGTAAAGACCTGTCGAAATGGGCAATATTTGGCGCTAGAAGAAGGTACTCTTTTGCATGGGCCGCAAAAATTGCGCTACGATTGGTTGCGCCTTGGTATGGCCATGAATTGCATACGCTTTTTAGAGGTCTTTGGTATAGCACAAGAAAATGCTTCTGTTAATTATACGTTACTTCAAGAAATGCTTGTTTTTCTTGAAGAAGATAGCTCTTTACACAATTTACTTCCAGTACTTTTTCGTTTGCGCATGGCTTCGGAACAAGGTTTTGCACCAGCATGGCATCATTGTCCGGTTTGTGGAGAGGCGCTGACGGGTAAAGATACGGTATTTCATATGGATGAAGGTTTTTGCCGCTGTGAGCGCTGTAGCCCCGGCAAAAAAACTTTGGCGTATACGACAAAATTACCTACTAAAACATTGCAATTATTGCATGCCGTTGAAAAAACATCACCACGCACATGGAATGTGGCGGCTTTGTCTGCAATAGAAAGGCAAGCGTGTTTTCGTGCCATAGATGGTTTTGTGCAATTTCATTTAGGGATATTGTGGGAGGACGGGCGTTTTCGTCGCATTTAGTGGGCTGTTGAAAAGGGGCTGAGGAAAACCTTTAAAAAGATTTTTTTCAGTAAGCTTTGTAAACATTGTGAGAAGGTTTGCTAGCTTTTGGTATTTTACCATAATTAAAAAGGATGTTTCATGTATTTTCAGGATATAATCCTCAATTTGCAGGATTTTTGGGCTAAACGCGGTTGCGTTATCGAACAGCCCATGGATATTGAATGTGGTGCAGGTACTTTTAATCCGCATACATTTTTACGTGTTATTGGGCCAGAACCTTGGTCGGTAGCCTATGTGGAACCTTCACGTCGTCCCACCGACGGGCGCTATGGCGAAAACCCTAATCGTTTGCAAAGATATTTTCAATTTCAGGTTATTTTAAAGCCTTCTCCAGAAAATGTACAAGAATTGTATTTGGAGAGTTTGAGCGCTTTAGGGCTTGATGCTGCCAAAAATGACATTCGCTTTGTGGAAGACGATTGGGAATCGCCCACTTTGGGCGCATGGGGGCTTGGTTGGGAAGTTTGGCTTAATGGTATGGAAGTGACCCAATTTACCTATTTTCAACAGGTGGGCGGCATAGATTTGCAACCCATTAGTGTAGAACTGACCTACGGTCTTGAGCGTCTTGCTATGTATTTGCAAGGGGTAGAGTCGGTATACGATTTGAAATGGAATGAAAATGTCACCTATGGGCATTTGTACCATCAAAATGAAGTAGAGCAGTCGCGCTATAATTTTGAAGAAAGCAATGCTACCATGCTCTTACAGTTTTTTAACGAATGCGAAGCCGAGTGCAAAAAATTACTCGAGCTGAACTTGCCTTGGCCAGCCTACGATTATTGCTTAAAGTGCTCTCATACCTTCAATTTATTGGATGCGCGCGGAGCCATTTCTATTACCGAGCGTACCGGTTATATTGGCAGAGTGCGAGCCCTTGCCTCTGGCGTGGCGCAATTGTATGCCGCACAGCGTGAAGCTCTTGGCTATCCTATGTTACAAAAGTAGGGGAATATATGTCATTATTTGTACTTGAAATTGGCAGTGAAGAATTGCCAGCACGTTTTTTGCCCATACAAGAAGCCGAGTTGCAAAAACGTTTTACAGTGGCTTTAGAAGAAAATAGCATTGCATGTGGTGCCGTGCGTGTATTGACAAGCCCGCGCCGTGCTGTGGTTTTTTTGGAAGATATTCAGCCTGTACAGTCGGAAAGAGAAGAAGTTATTTCCGGTCCGCCGCAAAGGGTGGCTTATGATAACGAAGGCAAACCTACCAAGGCTTTAGAAGGCTTTTTGCGTACCAATGGTGTAGAATTACAAGATGTTTTTCTTGAAGAAACACCCAAGGGCGCCTATGTGGCCGTACGTAAGCATGTGGGCGGTGCGAAAACAGCGCAATTACTTGAAAGCATTTGTCCCGCCATTATTGCTGCACAGCCCTTTGCCAAGAAAATGCGTTGGGGCGCACAACCTTTTGCCTATGCTCGTCCTTTACGCTGGATTTTGGCTCTTTTTGATGGTGAAGTGGTTCCTTTTAGTGTGGGGCCTGTGGTTTCTGGTCGTACCACTTGGGGGCATCGTATTCACGGTAAGAATAGCGACGGTAGCATTAGTATTGAAGTGCCTTCGGCGGTAGAATATCTTGATAGCGTGCGCAGTAAAGCACAGGTAGAACCTGATGCTAACTTGCGCCGCAAAGCCATTGTGGATGGGGGAAATACCGCAGCCGCTGCGTTAAACGTAGCAGGTGGAGCACGTATTTTGTGGAAAGAGTCTTTGCTGGATGAAGTGCAAGGCTTGTGCGAGCATCCTGTGCCCATCATTGGTAATATTGATCCTTCTTTCTTGGAGGTTCCTCGCGAAGCTTTGTTAACTAGCATGGAAAGCCATCAAAAAAGTTTTGGTCTTGAAGATAGTAAAGGCAATTTATTACCGCATTTTCTCACCGTGTTGAACATGACTCCGCCCGATGTGTCCGTAGTGCAAAAAGGTTGGGAGCGTGTACTTAGAGCGCGTCTTGAAGATGCACGTTTCTTCTGGCACAGTGATTCGGCCACAGAATTTGACACTTGGCTGACCAAGCTAGACAGTGTTATTTTCTTGGGACCGCTTGGTTCCATGGGCGATAAAACCCGCCGCCTTGAGCAACTCTGCGTATGGCTTGCAGAGCATTGTGCCACAGAAATAGCTACTAGCGAAGCTGCTCGCGCTGGTCGTTTGTCCAAAGCCGATTTGGTTTCTGGTATGGTGGGCGAGTTTGATACTTTGCAAGGTATTATGGGCGGTATTTATGCGCGAAATAAGGGCGAAAACGAAAATGTAGCCAAAGCGCTGCAAGAGCAATATTTACCTGCAGGCCCCGAAAGCGCTGTGCCCAGCACAAAACTTGGTGCTTTGCTTTCTATAGCCGATAAAACCGACACTTTAGTGGGGTGCTTTGGCCTTGGCATGATGCCCACAGGTACTGCCGACCCCAACGGTTTACGCCGTTGCGTGCTTGGCATTACCCGTTGCCTTTTAGAATTTGGTTTGCGTCTTGATTTACAGGCTCTCTTTCAAAAAGCACAAGAACTTTACGGAGAGCGTAACTGGAAATTAGATAAAGCCACATGTTTACAAAAGCTAGATGAATTTTTTGCTGCGCGTTTGAAAAATTATTGGCAGGGACAAGGGGCAGATACGTTATTGGTAGACGCTGTGCTTGGCGCTCCCAGCTCTGACGTGTGCGCCACGGCAAAACGTTTAGATGCGCTGAAAAAATTACATGCCAGTGAGCAATTTACTGCGGCCGTACAAACCTTCAAACGCGTGTCCAATATCATTCGCAAGCAAGGGCAAGAATATGCCTTAGATGGAGGCTATGCCGCCGCCATGCTGCAAGAAGATGGCGAAAAAGCGCTGGCTGAAAAGCTGGATGCAGTGTTGCCGCGTTTTGATGCTTTGTGGGCCAACGATGATTTTGAAGCCATACCCACCTTACTCTTGGAAGTGCGTCCTAGCATAGACGCGTTCTTTGATTCTGTCATGGTTATGTGTGACGATACAGCTTTGCGCCGTAACCGCTTAAATATGTTAAAAGCTTTGACGCAACGTATGGAAAACTTCGCAGACTTTACTGCTTTGCAAGTGTAGTTTGCTTTTTTTGCGGGGGAGGGAAGGGAAAAACCTTTTTTCAAAAAGGTTTTCCCCCAGTAAACTTTGTCAACACTCTATAGCCTCATTTTTTTATAAATGGGGCTATTTTTTTAGAAAAAAGAGAGCAGTAGAAAATATAAAGGCGGCACCAAGAGGGCCGGTAAGAAATTGATGGTTTTGATTTTTACCGCCTGTAAAATGCTTAGTCCTGTGCTCAAAATTAAAATTCCGCCCACTATGCCAATTTCTGCCATGAGCGGAGGAGTGATAAAAGGCTCTAGAAACGTTGCGCCCAAATAGATACTTCCTTGCCAGACAAATAAAATAGCTGCCGAATAGATGATGGAAAAACCAAAGCTGGACGCGAGCACCATGGATGTTACAAAATCAAGGGTGGCATTGGTAAAGAGCAAGATATGCTCTCCATTAAGGGCACTTTTAATGGGGCCTAAAATGGAAAGGGTGCCTACACAAAAAAGTAATACTGCTGTGACAAGTCCTTCTAAATTGCCTAATTTTTTAAAGCGTTCTCCGAGGGCTTCAATACGTTCGTCAAGACGTAAACTTTGCCCTACAAAACCGCCTAAGGCCAAAGCCACAATAAAGAGTACAGGCAGAGTGCTTTTTCCCATATTGCTGACGAGGGCATTGACCCCAATGGCTACAGCGGCAAGACCCATGGCTTGCATAAGTATGGTATTTTGCTTTTCATTGAGCCCCTTTTTGAGGGTGCAGCCTATAAGTGTTCCTGCTACAATGCCGGCAACGTTGGCATAGGTTCCTATCATGATAGTCTCTTTTTAGTAGAATGATTCATTGTTTTGCCTGTAGTAAAACGATAAAAAAATCTGCTGTCGATAATTTTTCAAAGTAGATTTTTTTAACAGTCTACTATAGGTGTTTTTTCCATAAAAAATTTAGTAGGGTAATATCATCATATTGTGGACAAGTTTCACTAAATTTTTGTATAAATTGTACGATTTTTTCATTGAACGCCTCGGGAGAAAGAGCATTGTTTTGCTTTAAAACAACATGTAGTTTTTCGTCCCCAAGGTGTTGCCCTAAGGCATTGACTGCTTCACTTACTCCATCTGTATAGAGAAAAATACGATCGCCGCATTGCAAAGTATACGTAATATTTGTGTATGTTACATCTTCAAAAGAGGCAATGACAATCTCTTTATGGGTGGAGAGTGTTACTAATTTTCCGGTATTTTGCAAGCATATGGGGGGCATATGACCGGCGTTGGCATATGTCATACATCCCGTTGTACAGTCCACGGTACCAGCAATAAGGGTAACAAACATATTGTTGGTGTTGTTTTGACAGAGGGTGTTGTTGGCATATTCCAAGCATTTGGCAGGATTGTGTTGCAACATGGGGGTACGCATGAGCAGGCGAAGTAAGGTTAATGTCATACTCATAAAAAGAGCTGCGGGAACGCCTTTGTCTGAAACATCGCCGATAATAAAGCAAAATTTTGTGTCGCTGAGCCAAAAAACATCAAAAAGATCGCCACCAACAGCGCGAGCAGGAAGCACCATGCCGTGTATAGCAAAGGAAGATTTCTCCTGAGTGGGGTTGGAAAAATCTTGAGGAAGCATGTTTTGTTGTATGCTTTGCGCCAGATGCAATTCGCTTTCAGCTTTTTGTTGTGCAGCACTCAGCGTAAGGGTTTTATCAATATTTTCTTGTAGTGCTTTTGCCATGCTTTGAAAAGAACGCGCCAAAGAGCCTATATCGTCACTGCGTTGAATGGGAAGGTCTGGCATGTTTTGCGTAAGGTTTTCATGACTTAAGTCTATATTTGAAAGGTGCAGTGTTGCTTTATTTAGCTTTTGCAAAGGTGTTGCTAGGTATCGACTTAAAAGAAGTGCACTTACGATTCCTAAGGCGACAATGATACAGGCAATGCCCATGAGCATGTTTTTACGCTGCCACAAAAGTTCTTTAAAACTTGCATGCAAGTAATACATGCATAAATAAAATTTCTCCTTTTCCAATACTTTTATGATGTAGGTGATGCGCCCTTGCGCTGTGTCAATGGTTTTTGCTTCGCTGTGAAATGGGGGGCGTATGGCTTTTTGTAAAAGTTCAGATTTTACGTAATGTTTAGGTGCCTTGGGGCTTACAATCTGTGCTTGATTATTAAGAATGAAGGCATGAAAATTAGGTGGCAGATTGGTAAGAGAATGTTCGACAATTTCTAACCAGAAATCTTTTGCCTCATCTTGGTATTTTAAAGATAGTTGAGATACCATTGTTTGATGCGCGGCATGGTTTTTATGCAAGTTTTTTTCCATGCTCAGAGAGCTAGCTTCAATAAATCGCACAGCAATATCTTGCATACTTTTCTTTTGCGTATAATCAAGAACAATAAAGAGCAAAACAGCAATACAAAGGCTAAAAATGGTAATGGCTGTAGCAATTTTTTGTGCTAAAGATAAAGAGGGCATGCGCATGCGTGTACATCTCTTTGCAAGCTTACTATACACGCATGCTCGCCAATTGGATTAAAGAGTGCAAATCGGTGGCGGGAGCAGAAGATTGTTTTTCTTGCCCCTGCCCCTCTGGTTGTGCATCGCCTTGCCATGTTGCTATGTGCTGCATAAGCTCTAAAGCCGTTGTGGCAAAAAGGTGTAGTGCGTTTTGCAAACTGTGTATGTCTAATGTGTCAGCTGTAAGACGTAATGAGTATATAAGTGTTTTGTTTTCTTCGTATAATCCTAAATGTCCGCCTTTGGTTATGGCGCCAAAAAAATTAGCATGAAGAATCTTTTTTGTGAATGTCGTAGATGGCTGTTCAGGCCATGTTCCTACGCAATAAAAAAGATATATGTTTTGTCCATTGCTGTCTGCTTGTAGTTGAATATCCATGCCTTGGCACGTATATACGGCGCCGCCATTTTCGGAGAATTGCACATCTAATTTTTGCAAGAGTTCATGGAGTATATTGTTATGCATGACGAGTTCCTTTGGTTATGCTTTTACTTTTTCCGAAGACAGGGGGATAACGATAGGTTTTTCCATCATGGCATTTCTTTCCATGACGGCTTGTAAGCTCAAGGCACCTGGGTTCATATTGAGAGAAACGGGGGTATTAGTCATACATTTTGCTATAAGCTTTGCAGGGGCATAGGAAGTATTTGCGCAAACAAGTTTGTGCACGGTATCCATATATTGTTGTGCTTGCTTAGGGTCTTGGGCTACATGGGCGTTCCCCATAAGCGTATTGATTTGTTCAAAAATATGTGGTTTTAGTGAATATTGTACTGACCAACTTGCGGGGTTTTTATTATAAGCAGCAGCAAATTGCAATGCTATATCTTTGTCGGTGTTTATAATATGTACAATATCATCGGGGATACAGTCAAATTCTGTCATGCCTTGAGTTGGCATGTCCCACCAAATGCAAGTGGAAGGCAAAAGTGCATGGTCTTTGGTGTGAATTTCTACTGTACGCTTGGTAATAACACCCATACTCACGGTTTTAGAAAGTGCCTTACGGCCGGTGGATTTAGATACGTCTATTCCCGGTATATTGCCTTCTTTCAATTTACTAAAACCTAAAGAGGCTGATCCCATAAAAGTGAAGTTGTTTGCAAGTTTTACAACTTCGCCATGGGCATTTTGTTGCCGTGATCGTGTAAAGCCTCCAGCGACAGCAAGGCTTGCGCTAGGGATGAGGCAGGCGGTACTTTTGAGTAATTCTTGGGTAATTCCAAGGAAGGAAAGGCTGACGTTAGCGCGTAACGTAGCGCCGTCTTCGTCTAAGAAATGCACCTCTTGAGCACGGGAAAAAATATTTGAATGCAGATTAAGATCTGTTTGCTTATTGTGTATTTCACTGTGTGGGGTAAGGAGTTGTAAAAATTCAAGACATGTTTCTTTATCTTTAAAGTCCACAGCCACACCGCTGGCTTTTTGTAGGTCTACATTGGCACCTACAGTAGCTTTTACTGTTTTGGCAGGATCTATTTTCCAATTGACGGAAGCGCCAGCGCCGCCGGCCAAAGAATTTTTAAACATCACGCGAAAGCCGGTTCCCAGAGGCATAACGGCTATGCCCTTAGTGCGTGCTACTTCTGCATTTACGGAGGCTGGAAGCAGATAGCGTTTCGTTTTGGAGCTAAACCTTCCCAAAGGGGAATGTATAGCGCCTGCGTCAAATTTTATCCCACGAGTGCGATTATATACAAAAGCTCCCCCTCCATGGCTGAGAGTATCCAACAAGGAACTAAAAGCTTCGGCATTGACGGCAGTTAAGTGGTTTTTTCCAGCTTGACTGCGGGCTCTAAACTCTGCAGGGATAAAGTACGAATGTTGTGTATCTTGTTCGTGTTGACGTATGCTTTGTTTGGCTAAATCATACGCTTTTGTTCGTATATTTTCTAAATGTATGCTTCCGTTGGGGTTGCTAAAGTCTAGTAAGCAGCGCTTAACAATATGCTGTATGGCGTCAGCTTCTGGATCAAGCCCCCATGCTCTAAGGTGTGCATGAATATCACTTTGTATAGTAGCATCGGAAAGCTTAAAATCACTAGCGCGTGCTCCTTCGGTGTCTGCAAAGGTTTTAAGGGTAGCAAGACTAACAAGTTTTTGCACGTGTTGTGTTTTTCGAGTTACTAAGGTCCAATCTGTGGCTTTCCAAAAGAGTGATGCAACGTCATGCCCCTTAAGGCTTAGCCAATCGCTTATGGCATGAGCTTTTCTGTAGGCGCTTAGCGCAGTACCCACAATAAAAGTAGAAAAGCTACCGTGTTTATGGGGATTTTCTGGGTCTACTTTAAAAGGAGCCAGCTCTATGATTGCTTGCGCTTGAGGGTAAAGATATTCAAGTTGATTTTCGAGAAGCTGTATGTCTCTTGGAGTGATTTCTGTTTCAAGCCTATCTACTAAATCACTCATGATGGCTTCTTGGGGAGTACCATTTTTAAGATCTTTGGGGTTAACAGTGCGCAATTTTGTTACTGCTGTTTTTAAGGCAGTAGCATATTCTGCATTGTCTTGATTTTGCATATACTGCGTCAAAGCCTTTTGGACTGCTACAATATGATGACAAACGACTTGTCTGTCACGGCTAAGCTGCGGAGCAAAAAAACTTACTTCTCCAGCAAGTTCTCGTGTTTTTGCTCTTTGGCTAGCTTTGTCTTTAAAGATGAGCAAGTCTTCTTTTTTTTGCGTCAATACACTTTGTTGGTAGAGAAAATCGCGTACGGAACGAGAAAGCCCGTGTACATGTTTTAGGGCCTCAGAGCGTAAATTTTTGGCTTGCGTTTCGGGGGGCAGTATTTTTGCTGTGGCTTCTTTGATGAGAGGCTCAAGGGTCGTAAAGTTTAAATTTTCTATATGAGTATGTTGTTCTTCTACGGTACCTTGCAGCATTCCCACCAAGGCATCGCGCATGGCCATGCGTGCAGTAACTCCCTCGCCCATGGTGGCATAGAGCGTTTTATGATTTTCATTAAAAAAATCGTGCCGTACTATTTTAGACGTTGAGCGTGTGGATGCATGGGCTTTATTAAAATCTGTAACGCCGCTCATGCCTTTATCAAAAAGCTCACGCGCGTCTTGCAGGGTCATATTGCCAACGTTTATTCCTTCGTTTTCTGCGATTTCTTGTAATTGCAAAATAAGTGTTTCTGTTTGCGCATCAAGGCCAAGGTGCTTGCACCAAAGTTCCGCATTTTGCCATTCAGGTAGAGTAGGGGGGCTTTGTGCGTCGGCGTCGTGTTCGCCTTGTGCGTCTTGCGCGTCGGCAGTTTCAGCCTTGGGGCTTAGCGCAACAGCGGCCAAAGGGGAATAGACAGCATGATTGTCGTGAGCTTCCATCTGTAAAAGGGCTATGTGTGCTAGCCGGAAAGACAAATCTTTTACCTTGGCATGGGTAATGGTATTTACAGTGCTGGGGGTAAGCCAAAAGGCCGGTACGCTTCCCTTGGCAGAAGTGGCAGCTCTTTGTATGGCTGCACTTCGTGATTTTCCACGCACCTCGCTGACAGAATGCATGAGATCTTGCATAGATAAAGTTAGATTGTGTTGTGCACGTATGCCATCTGCATTAAAATCGTGCGGTGCCAGTGCCATTTTTAGTTGTAGAGCTAATTCCTGCCCTTTCGGATAAATATGTTGGAAAAGAGCGTCTACATAGCGTAAGGTCGTGGGGAAATCGTCCTGCTTTGTGCTGAAAATGGCATCAAGGTAGGTATTCATTACGTCTTGTGCTTTTTGCACACTGCTGGCGTCTTGTGCTTTACCTTTGGGGCAGTAGAGTGCGGTCATATGCTTGCAGGCTTCGTCCATGCCATAGATCAGTTTGTCAATGCTTATGTCGCTTATCATGCACAATTTGCTTAAATTTGCTAGGTTGTTTGTAGATATATGTTCGATGAATGAGAGCGGCGCATTTTCTTTGGCGATTCCGGCTTTTTGCGAACGTATAAACATTTCTCCTAATGTTTTACATAAAAGATCTTTGGTTTTTGCATCCTTTGCGCTTTCTTCCAGACCTTCCTGATCTTGCCATGCAAAACGTAAGTGATAATTCGCAATGGTTATGAAGTCTTCTTTGGAGACAGTTTCTAACTGCTTAAAAATATCTTGGAGGCAGGTAATATGCTCGTGCATGCCGATGGCATTTACACATTCGAATGTAAGAGCGTTTACATGGTCTTCAATAACCTTAGCCCATGCTTCATTGGGTAAAGGTACTTGATTTGAGGTGAGTTGATGTAAACGGTCTCGAACTTTTTCCATATTTGCTGCGCTTTCTGTATCGAGCGGCGTATCGGTAAAATCTTTAATAAGTTTAATATAATTGAGAGTTTTTTCATCAACATCCACGTTTTTTTCTTGCTCGTGAGAGTTTTTTTCTAAAAGACCCTCCATAACAGTATTGGCGCTTGCCGTAATATGAGCAATGTCTTTTGCTGTGTTTTGCGTTGCAGCATTTAATTGGGGAAGTGCGTCCTTTTGTGCAGTAGTAAGGGGAGGCTCTGGGCTATCTTGTGTTTGCGAGCACTGGCTTTGTATTTGTGTGTTTGATAGTTCTTGTAAAGAACTTTCAATGGCGGAAGGTATGGAAGAAGATGTGGCCTCTTGCTGAGGAGTTGCTATTTCAGAGGGAAGAGAAGTATTTGTTATTTTTTGGGTCATGATGTTCTCTTTTTTTATATAAATGGGTGAGAATTCTGAGGAGAAATAATATTTCCGAAAAAGTACGATAATTTAGTGTTGCGTGCTGTAAGTAATTACTGTATTTTTTTGGGCGATGCAATGAGAAATAATGTACAATTCTTTTTAGGAGATTATCATGTCGCGGATAGAAAATCCTCAAAGCCCCTCAGTTATTACAAGCCCATCTGCAGAAGATTTTCACGCTGAAAGGGCGCAAGTTTCACAACAGGCTGCACCAGCTCGAGTTACTCCTGTCCCTCAACAAGGGGTGGTAGATCAAATAACACAAACTATGAATCGTATGCATCGCCTTGCAGACTCCGAGATAAAATACTCCAATAAGTCCTTAGATACGAAAGTCTTTGAAAAAAATTTTTCTACGAATGTACATAAAAGTCAGCATGTGCAAGATTTAGAAAATCTCATAAAGGTTAAAGTTTTTGCTGTCAATGAAACCATGGCTGCCCTTGATGCTAAAAATATTATGGAGCTAGCCAATGCCACCAAAGACAATGCCGTATATGCGCTTATAGATAACGCGATATCAGAACAGCACAAGCTGAAAGAAGCCCTAATACTTTATAGCAAAGAAACGGGTATCAATGTTCAAGAGCACATAGAAAGATGTGTAAGTAGAGAAGCGGAAATATTAAATTTCGTCGGCACTATTGTTCAGGGTGGATTGTCTGAAAAAATGCAAAAACAAAGCGCTTCGGAGAATATAAATACCGTAGCTCTTGAAATGCACGGCGTGGGAAATCTTGTTCAAGAAATGAGTGCTGAGTTAAAAACTATTTATGAAAATATAGATAGCTTAGAAGGGCAAAGAGAGCGTATGAGCGATAAAGATTTTGCCAAAACTATACGCACGGTAAGATCTGCACTTACTACTATGCTAGACAAAGTAGCTTCAGAAAAAAAAACCAGCTCATTGCACTATGATGCTAAAGCTTTTCAGGCCATAACTCTTTCTGCAAGTGCAGCAGAAAAAAGACTTGTTTATCTTGAAAATCTTACCACAATGCAGGCAGTGCAAAATATGTATGCTGATTTTAAGGCAAGCTATGGCCCTCCTACTCAAGAAGATTTTCGATTTTTGACAACACTTCCTCTAAACGAAACATTACGAAATGCATTAGCTCAAAATTATAGAAATATGAATGATTTTTTTGAAGTATTAGATAAAAGCACGAAACCAACAGATAGACTTGATGCAATTATACAAAAGTCGACAAAGTTTTACTCTAGAAATTTTACGAAATTAAGATTTTTTAGCGACTGTGCCGCTTTAGCAAAAATAAATAATGAGGAAAAATATAACGCTGTATTACAGGCATTTTATGCAAACTATCCTGATGTTTCGAAAGATATTGAAAAAAGACTTATTCTCCCTTTACGTCAAAGAGAAATGGAAAACCCTGGTTCGTTGAGTCGATTGACGCGTCCTTTTGAACGCATTCTTAGTTTTGAATATGTAAAAATGCAAAATTTTGCACGAAACGCACCAAAAAATACACATAAAACAGGTGATTTTATACACATGGCTTTTGATGGTTCCGTTAATATTAACACCTTAATAGAGAGCAATATTAGAGGGCTTGCTGCAACAAAGCTCGCTTTAGATGCTGTCGATGCGAATTTGTTATCAGAAAAAAGCATAGGATCTGGCGCGGCTAATCAGGTTTTTTTGTGTAAGTATCGTTCTGATACTGGAAATGATGTCAGTTATGTTTTTAAGGGAGAGCACGATGCCAAGCGCGGCCTGTCTCATCTTGCAGTACAAAGGCTAGGGCATAATGCTGATATATATATTAATAATCTCAATCTCGCTTCTACAGAGGTAGCAGAACTTATTGGTTGCGAAAGTGCTATAGCCAAATCAAGCATAGGTTTACACAAAGGGCAGTTTGGTCTTTTTATGGAGCATGCCCCTGGGGCCACAGCGCGTGATATTTCTTTTGGTACAACACCACCTTCTGTATATAGCAAGGTAGATGGCACAGCATGCAGTCTTGCACAACTGCAACACGCTCTTAGCATTGATGAGCAAAAAATATTTATGTCAAGTTTAGTAAAAGAACTCACAAAGCTTGAATGGGCTGATGCTCTTTCTGGGCAAGTAGATCGACACGCCGATAACTATCTTTTTTCGTTAAATCCTCAAAACTTTCAGGTAAAAATTACGGGCATTGATAACGATGCAAGCTTTACCCAAGGTGTGGTGGGGCTTGCTAAGGTAAGAATGGATAATGGTACAGGAATGTTCGAAAATTTTGATATTTCTGGTAAGCTTCCTGATAAAGTTTTTGAGGTTGCTAAGGGCTATGGTATTAATCAAATGTTTAAACCTTTATTTATTACTGAGGATACCTACAATAAGCTGCAGCAAATTAACGAAAATGATTATAAGAACTTGTTGAAAAATAGAATGGGCAGGGGGGAAATAGCCTCTGCTATTGCCAGATTAAAAGATGCTAAAGCACATGCAGAGCAATTAAAAAAGAATAATTTATGCTTTAGCGATGAACAATGGCTTTCTATGGACTTTTTGGAAGCTTTAAGCCAAGCAAAAGACACACAACAAGATTTACAACAACGCCAGCGAAACTTTTTTGTAAGAGATTTTGGAAGTCTTTTTGCTATGGTTGAAACGTTGAAGGGGAAGGCAAGTTAGCTTGTGAAAAGGAGCAGTCGACTGCGTTAAGCTTGTTTTTTATTACGGGCAAATGCAGAAGAATATGCACTTTATATAATACGCTTTATACGGAGAAAATATATGGAATATCCTAACGAAAAAATACTACAATCTTTTTCTTACATGCTGAATAGTCATAGCATTCCCTCTATAAATATTCCTCAAGAAGCGCTACAACGCTTACAGCATGTGGAAAATACTTTTTTTGCAACAGAAGAATATATAGATATTTTGGCCAGTATTCAAAGTCTTGAAGATATGGATGATATATATAATAGTTTAGAAATAAAGCACCTTGCGGAAAGTGCCACTGTTGTTGATTATACGACGGTATATTTTTTCGGGTGCGGTTTGTCAGGGTACGGTATTCAAAACTGGAAATTTCAATATTTTTTGAATACACCTCAGTTGCGCCTGTGCGTAAGCTTGCCCTATGGCAATGTGTATGCTGATCGAGAAGAAGAGAGCAAGCGATTAGATTACATCATAAAATTGATACACTTTTGCCAAGATAATCTTCTTGAAACCAACAGTCAAAGGCTGTCATGTATTTTGTACGAAGATTCTTTTGCTTTTGCCATAAGCGATAGAGAAAATGGAAAAATATATGAAAGTACCAGCATTGACAGTCTTTTAGACACTCTTACCGTGGGGAGTGTCGGTTCCCGTGAAAAAATAGACTGGCTTAAGGTGTAAAACGCTTTTTAAGTGGGTATCGGATTTTTACGAGGAAGTCTGGTACTTAAAAGAAAAGTATGACGCTAATCTACGCGCAACACTACAGAGGAAGCGTTAAACGCAGCCCAAAGAGTCGTACCTAGCGGTATATTTGTCAGCATATTAGCTGATAGAATACATATCTCTGTACCATCGGAAAGTTGCAAAATGTACTCTGTCATGGAATCTCCTTGTTTTACATAGGTAAGTGTTCCAGGCAAAAGATTTTCTGCACTACAAAGAGGTTCTTGTTCTCCGGCATAAAATGTGACCAAAGGTGCTTTTACCTCGGCACATACTGTTGTATTTATGGCAAGAGCAAGTCTTTGTACGCTGTCATTGGTAATCATTGCTCTGATAGATATGCTCGCCTTAGATTGTAATGTAATTAACGATTGTACAGTTCCAGATACAATGGATACGATTTTTCCTAAAAAACAATTTCGAGCACTTGTTTTTTGACTCAATTCTTTTTGTACAAAACGTTTCGCTACAGCATGCATTTCCTCTGGGGAGAAAGCCACATGTGCTGTGGTAAGATTTATGGTGGCGTGTCCAAGTATACTTTGCACTACTGGCAAAGGAATATCACTTTGCATAAGCTCAATGGCTCTGGCGCGACGTATGGCTTCTGGGCCACTAAGTTCTTTTGGTAAATTACAGGCTTCAGCGCATTCGTAAAATTTGCGACGTACAAAACCAGCATCCAAGTGAAAAACGGAGGCATTCCCCTTCTGTTTTTTCAACATAGCAATCCCTTCTGCAATTTCGGCACAAATCTGTTTAGGAATGGGAACATTGCGTCCTTCTTCCATCTCGTTTTTACTTTGAAAAGATATAGTGTGTTGGGTAAAATCAATGGCTTCTTCTGGGTTTAGATTAAGAACCTCACTCAGCTTTGCCCCCGTATAGCGGATAATAAGAAAAATCAATGTGGCGGTAAGACGTGATAGGCGCACATTTTCTCTTTTGGTAGACGCAAGCCATGCACGAAAGCTTTGTTCCAAAGTGCACAATTGTTCTGCGTTTAAAACAGGTTCTTGCGTATTTTCAGTTACAATGCGCCCATTGTTTTTGTGATTATTCTGTGAAAATCGTGTCATATGTATTCCTTATGATAATCTTAATAAAAATCAATAAATAATCTGATAAATAAATATACTATTTTTGGGAAAAAGCCAACAAGGCACCTTTTATGCTCTTAGATTACAGTATGTTCTATTTATATTCTAGATTGCGTGCCTTCAAAAAACAGAAAAACATTTTGGCGCTTGACAGGGCACTTTTTTAGCTGTTACTATTTTATATACAATCGTAACACTATGGAGGTGGGGTATGTTTTTTCCTGTTGCTGGCATAGAGGTAAATCCTTTAATTCCCCCTGTTGTGGCGTTTTTTATTTCTTTTATAGCCTCCATGGGCGGCATTTCTGGAGCATTTATCTTATTACCTTTTCAAATGTCTGTACTTGGCTATACGCACCCTTCGGTAAGCGCCACAAATCAATTTTTTAATATTATTGCTATCCCAAGTGGTGTCTATCGTTACTGGAAAGAAGGTCGCCTTGTGTGGGCTTTGGTATGGATTGTGGTGCTTGGCACTTTACCCGGTGTTTTTATTGGCGCCATGGTACGCGTTTTGTATTTGCCCGATGCAAAGAACTTCAAACTTTTTGCGGCTATGGTATTGTTTTATATTGGCGCCAAAATGCTTTTAGATATGCGCAAGCAAACGGCAAATAAGGGAACACAAGAAAAAAGCTTACAGGATCTAGAAAAAAATGCCTCTCACGATGCGGGGTATAAAGTATCAGAAGTCCTCAGCTTGACTGCTCGTGCCTTACGTTTTCGATTTTATGATAGGGAATATACAGTAAACTTGTGGGGTATTTTTTCTTTAAGCTTTATTGTGGGTATTGTGGGCGGCATTTATGGTATAGGCGGGGGGGCAATGATAGCGCCTTTCTTTATAACGTATTTTGGCTTGCCCATTTATATTGTAGCCGGAGCCACCTTGTTGGGGACTTTTGTGACTTCCATAGGCGGAGTTGCTTTCTATCAAGCTATTGCACCTTTTTATCCTGAATTTTCAGTGGCTCCAGATATACTTTTAGGTTTACTTTTTGGGATTGGCGGGGCTTTAGGTATGTATTTGGGCGCTCGTTGCCAAAAGTTTGTATCTGCCAAACTCATTAAATATATTTTAATCACGTGTTTGCTTCTTACAGCGTGTAAGTATGTGTTAGATTTTTTGAATGTATAAATACCCGCTTTGTGTTTCTTTGATTATCGTTGATGCTTGCTGAGCAATAGATATAGGAAAAAAGTAAGGCCTGCAATACCTTGTGAGTATTACAGGCCTTTTTTAAGAGCATTATTTGGTGGAGGCGGGGGACGACAGGGCAAGAATCACCTTCTTGATATTATTATGTTTTTTGTGTGGTGTTTTCGTAGATACCGTAAAATGTACTGTTAAAAATATTTGTGAGAAATTTTTTATTTTACTCCAAGGGGGGAGGATTTGTCATAAATGAAGTGGGGGAGAAGT
>CAYJHX010000003.1:0-26479 GCA_964369395.1 uncultured Desulfovibrionaceae bacterium | reverse complement strand
AATCTGTTGTGGGAACCGGACATATGACCTATGTGGAAGATGCTCAAGAAAAAGGTTTTGCTTTAGACGCCTTGGCTGTTCGCTATAAAGCGCATTGTGAAAGTCCGGCGCCGGCTTCTGTCATTGAACGTACAGGTATCTTACGCATTGATATTGAACATATTTGTGGCAAGGAAGCCCTCCCCAAAAAAGCTGAATAGTTTTTGTATAAAAAATTCGCGCAAATTTTAACATAACGTATCAATCAAACTGAAAAGTCCCTACACAACAATACATTGCGTAGGGACTTTTTTTATGTATGTATGAAATTTTAGCTATTTTTCAAGCTATCCACAAGAGAAGAAAGCTGGCGTGCTTGCTCTGTTAAGGAGCTCACAGCTTGACTTGCCTCGTTCATAGCTTGTACCGTGGTTCCGGCTATATTAGATACAGTAGTAATGGATTGAGCAATTTCATCGGAAGTAGCCGATTGCTCTTCACTCGCTGTGGCAATAGCGCGAATACCATCGGCGCTTTGCTCGGCCATTTGTAAAATACCTTGTAGGGCTCGTCCACCTTCTACGGCAAGCTCCGTAGCTTCTTCAATACGCATCACAGCGGCATCCACTTGTTGTACATTTACATCGGTACTTTGTTGAATGGCATTGATGGCATTGGCCACATCGGTGGTGGAAGAAATAGTTTTTTCTGCAAGCTTGCGCACTTCGTCTGCTACAACGGCAAAACCACGTCCTGCTTCGCCAGCTCTTGCTGCTTCGATGGCGGCGTTTAAGGCAAGCAAGTTAGTTTGGTCTGCAATATCAGAAATCACGCTCATGACAGCCGAAATAGATTGCGCATGGTTGGCAAGTTCGCTCATATTTTGGCGCAATTTCATGGACTCATCCTTCACTTGCGTCATAGAAACTTGGCATTTTTGCGTAATTTCGGCACCATTGGTAGCTTTCTCTTTAGTATGATCAGCAAGTTCAGCACTTGAGCCAGAGTTTCTGGCAACTTCAAGTACGGTACTGTTCATTTCGTCCATAGCTGTGGCTGTTTCCATCATACGAGCCGATTGTTCTTCAGCGCCACTGGTAGACAGTCCTATTTGATGTGTTAATTGTTCGGAAGCAGAAGCAATATTGTTCACAATACCTTCAAGCTTTACTACTGCTTCAAGAATACTTTGTCTCTTTTCATCAGCTTCTTGAGCAGATTTTTCTGCTTCTTTAGAGGCAAGGGCTGCGTTATCTGCGGCTACTTGCGCTTCCTTGCTCTTTTCTTCAGAAGCTTGCACCATTTTAGCAAGATTATTTACCATATTTCGTAAAGCAGTAGCCAACGTAGAGAATTCATCTTTACGCTCTAAGGCGCCGTCTAGTTGTTGCTCTTGTTCTTTGGTTAAAACCAGATTACCTTCTGCAACATAGGTAGCAATATTAGCACCTTGTGAAACAATTTCGACAACTTTTTTGATAACAAAATAAACTACTGCACCAACCATAAGAACAATAATTAAGCCTGCAAGAATAAGATACATTCTTATTTCGTTGGAAGTAATATAAAAATCACTCTCATCTGTTTCAATACCAACAATCCATTTGGTAGTGGGTAATTCCGCAAAGTGAGTCAGTTTGGGAACGCCTTCCCAATCATAACGTGTAATCCCTGTTTTTTCTGCCAAAACAGTCCGAACATATTCGTATATGGTATTATCCTTCCCGATAAGTTCAGGGAAAGCTCTTTCCATAAGCATAATGCCTTCACTGTCTAACAAGAACAAGTTAGAAGAAGGCATAAGTTTAACATCTTGAATAGTAATGTTTGATACTTTAGGAACATCTATTACGAGAAGCAATACACCATCTGCTGCTTCTGTAGAGCCGTCAGCCGTTACAGGAGAAGCAACCATGGCACTCATTTTACCCGTAGTTTTTGATACCATGGTATCAATAATACTTTCACCTCTAAAGGCCGACATGACACTTGGATATTTACTCACATCAACAGCACCCGATCGAGGATTAGAGTACGCAACAGTTTTGCCATCTTTTGCCACAAGAATCGCAGCGGCAATATCGGGAAAGTCTTCCACAAGTTCCTCTAAGCTGACATTGATTCTTTTCTGTAAAGCTTGAAATTCAGGCGAGGAATCTCTGCCGGTGCCTAAGCTATTAGCCAAAGCTGCCATGGCTTCTATGTCTGCAGAGCTATCCATCATATCCCCAAGGGCCACAACATTTTTTACAATATTGTCAATTTCTGAGGCTTGCTTTTTTGCAAATTCCAAAAGTTGTATATCGGCCATCTCGTACAAGCCTTTGGAGGTGAGCGTGGTCGATATTACCGTAAGTGCCGCAACGCCAATGACAATGGGAATTAAAACAAAAAGTAAAACTTTTCCAAGCAATTTCAGCTTCATACATAAACCCCTTTTCAAATATACAGATTTTGAGCAGCAGATGCTACGTTAAAAAACACGAATCACAACACTATACAAATGCCACCTTAAAGCATTGTAAACATATTCTATCTTAACTAAAGCATAAAGATAAAATATTTGAAAGATACATCGCATTACTTATCGGAAATTTTTGCCACTTGTTTAGGCATATATAATATTTATACAATAAAAATAAGCGCATCTTACAGTATATGATACGCTTATTTTTTAGTTATACAGCCATTGCTATTTATCAGCCTGTTATAAAAGTCAATTTTAGCCAGTTTGCCCAAAAACATCAAACACAAGAAGTAAAAAAAGTCAAAATGTATAATACATTAAAGGCACATACACAGTATGATTTTTTGTGCTGATACTACAGATAATCCTTTTTTAACAGACTACTCTGAGGTGAGAGGGTACTTACGTCTTTGCAGCACACGCCAAGCCCATAAACAAAGCAAAGAAACATACACCACAATAATTATATGCATATTGGCAAGGGCCGTTACAGGATCGCCCAAAGACCAAAAATAGGGCTTATCTTCATCGGCAAAGAGATAGGCCAAAATAAAGCTAATGGCCAGCACCGCCCATGTGGGCCAGAGCCATTGCCAAGGAAAAGCGTTTTCCCAAAAAAACGATTTGCGATAAAAACGTGTTCTACCAGCGATGATAGAAAGAAAAAGAACAAAAAGCCCCGCCGCCACAAACAGATGAATACCTTTGAGGATAGCGCATACAAGACCAATACTTAAAAAAAGTATCGTCAGCCACCAAGCCTTTTTTTGACGAATTTCTAAGCCATATGCCAAGAAAAGCAACATGGTAGCAGAAAAAGTGCACAGTGTATGTAAAATAACGCCTGTAGCATGTGACCACGGTATGGAAAAATACAAATTTCCTTTTTGCCATACAGGCAAGACTGTGCAAATTAGCAAAATTATACCGATACAATAGGTAATACGTGCATTGATACTATGCGAAAGAACAGAAAGCCAGCGTCCGGCACTGCGCAATACCCCTTTGTTTTGACGCATTTCATATATAGCTAACATAAGTGCTGCTATCAATAATGGTAAAATAAAGTAAATAATTCGGAAGCATAGCACAACAGCAATGACCATTTGTTCATTGGATGTGTGCGTAAGGTGTAAAATAACTAGCTCAAAAACGCCTACGCCTCCGGGAACGTGCGTTAACACCACGGCCACTTGCGCCATAAGATAGCTTGGCAAAAATTGCCCAAAACTTACATTAAGGTCGGAAGAAAAAAGCACATACATGCACCCTGCGGCTACAATAAGATCTACACCCGCCACAAAAGCTTGAAGTAGGGCGATTTTTAATGTGGGAAATTCAAATTCTTTTCCAAATACTTTAATGGGAGTGCGTATAAAGTGACAAGCTACAAAATATATAAGCGTTATGGAAAGCAGCGCTGCACCCAAAATGCGAATATCTTTTATGGGGAAAGCGTCAAGAAATTCTGCTGGAATAATTGGGGGATTGATAATAAACACAAGACCGCAAAGCCCAAGGGCGCCCACCCAAAAAGTAACGGCAAGCATAAGCACAAGGCGCACAATATCGTGTAAAGAAAAACCCCATGTGGCATAAAAACGATAGCGTACTGTGGTGCCGCCAAGCAAGGCTCCAAAATTATAACTAACTGTTTGTCCGATAAAAGAAACAAGAGAGACCTGCTGCAAGGGCAAAGGTTTTTTGATGGCCACTAAAGCTAGCCAATCATAGCCTACAAGAATAAGATAGTTAACAATCATAAGTCCCACCGAAGCAAAAAGGCGCCAATGGGAAATTTGATCTAAGCTATCACGAATTTGTTCAAGACTGTATACCTTTAACTTATTATACAAAAGGTACATTGCTCCCACAAAAACAAGAGAAATAAGCACAGGGCCCAAATGGCGAAGGTATTTTTTCATACGGAGGAACATCCAAGGTTTCTAAAAATGTACTATATAAAAAAGACGAAATACTTAGAAAATATCTTATGTTATAATAAAAAACATCTTCTATTTTCTACAACGCCTTTTTCAATACACCTATTACATGAACTTGGCAATGATAATTTTCTCTTGACGCGCCTTATCTTTGCGCATAAGGTAATCATGTTATTGTCACACATTTCGTACGCTCTGCTGTAGTTTTATAGCAGGCGTACTTTTTTTCATGAAGGAAGATAACAATGAGTATCCCTATTTCTAAGCAAGGTTTTGCTCAATTAGAGAGCGAATTAGAGCGCCTTAAAAGCGAAAGACCTCAGATTATTCAGGCCATTAAAGAAGCCCGCGAAGAGGGCGATTTAAAGGAAAATGCCGGATATGATGCCGCCCGTGAACGTCAAGGTATGACGGAAGCACGCATCACGTATATTGAATCGCGCATGAGCCAATTTCAAATCATTGATTTAGATAGCCTTGAAAGTGACAAGGTTATTTTTGGCGCTACTGTGGAAGTAGAAGATGTAGACACCGAAGAAACAAAAAACTTTACTTTACTTGGGCCCGATGAAGCAGATTTTGCTTCTGGTTCCATTTCTGTGCTATCTCCTGTGGGGAAAGCCTTGCTTGGTAAAGAAGAAGGCGATGAAGTAACGGTGGAAATTCCTCGCGGTCGCGTAACGTACGAAATTATCTCTATCAAATTTCTCGGCAGCAAAAGAACTGCCTAGATTATTTTCTTAAAATACGCTTTTTGCCATGCATTTACCTACTTCGTGGACGTTTCATATTGTCACTCTTGGATGCAAGATTAATCAATACGAAAGCCAAGCGGTGCGTGAAGCATGGCAAAGTCAAGGCGGTCGCGAAGTCCCCCTTGAGACTGTGCCTGATGTTTTCCTAGTAAATTCCTGTGCTATTACTGCTCGAGGAGAAAGAGATACGCGCCATGCCCTCTATCGCCTAGCCCGAGCACAAAAGGCTGTTCAGCGCCATGTGCAATTTCGCATTGTCACGGGTTGTGCAGCGCATTTGGTAGATAAATATTTACAATCTACACAGAAAACGTCAAAACAAAATTCTTCTGCACAAGATTCCATCGCGCAACATTCTCTTGAGCAACATTCTTTTGGGCAAACAGAAAGCTATTTTGATATGCTTATCCCTCCCAAAGCCAAAGCGTTACTTTTACAAGGGCCGCATACGCTTATAGCTATGGAGGAGGGCGCTTTACCACAAACGCATAATCCTTTTGGCGAAGCACACACTCCTGGTTTCTCTATCAATACCTTTCATAGAACACGTCCGGTATTAAAAGTGCAAGACGGGTGCTCGCACCGTTGTACGTATTGTATTGTCCCCTTGGTGCGGGGCAAAAGTATTAGCCGTCCTGCAGGGCAAATTATAGAAGAGGCTCAAAGACTTCTTGCTTCTGGACATAGAGAAATCATGCTTTCAGGCATAAACCTGCATCAATTTGGGCGAGATTTAGACGGAAAAGATGGTGTAAAAGATTTTTGGGATACTGTTGCTCTTTTAGAACAACATCTAGCCCCCCAATGGCAAGGGCGAGCACGATTTCGCATTTCCTCTCTAGAGCCTAGCCAATTAAATGCTAAAGGGCTTGATACCTTGCGCGCTTCTTCTTTGCTTTGTCCGCATATACATCTTTCTTTGCAGCATGGTTCGGCCAAAGTGCTCAAGAATATGGGGCGAGGGCACTATAAGCCCGAAATTCTTACCCAAGCGATTCAGGAATTACGTACACACTGGCCCACTTTAGGCCTTGGTGCAGATATTCTTATGGGGTTTGCCGGAGAAAAGGAAAGCGATGTTCAAGAAACCTTACATTGTATAGAAAGCTTAGGCCTAACCTATGCCCACGTCTTTCCCTATTCTGTGCGTCCAGGAACAGCTGCAGCACAATTCACTGAGCAAGTACCTCATGCAGAAAAACTTGCTCGGGCAGCAAGAGTGCGCACACAAATAGAACTACAAAAAGAAGCCTTCTTATGCCACTTACTGCAAGAAAAAAGCCTTGCCGTAGTCTTTGATAATACAGAAGAAAGAGAAGAAAATAATCTTGTTAACTATAAAGGAGTAGAAGCTCACTACGCTTCTTGCACTCTTCGCCTAACTAAAGGCAGCGCCCCAAAAATAGGACAGGGCATTATGCAGGTTGCACCTATAGGTGTAGAAAATGGGCAGATTATCTGCACGCCTTTCTAATATCTTCCGTAAACCTAAAACCTAGTATTACAACGAAAGTCATCAATTGCGAGCGAAGCAAAGCAATTCATGTATCTCAACCATTTTAAGAATTATGCAGGACCCTCAACTCAGAAAATCGTGCTGCATAAAAAAAGACATGGAGAGCAAAAGTCATCCATGTCTTTTTTTATGCAATATTGCCTAAGAGGCTGATGATAACAATATGTACAAGGGGCTGTATAGATTAACGATACATTTCCATGGTGCCATCACCAAAAATGCGCACCTGCTGCACTTTATCTAATTGAATGTTTTCAAAAAAAACAGCGCTCCCATTGGGATCAACAGCCATGATATTCCATGTGGTGCTCTTTTGGGGCATACGCACTTTCACAGCTTCTTGAGACATTAACGGTGTATCCAAAAGATTATAGCCTTTTGTTGTGCTGGTATTTGTTAAACGTAGTGTATTTATAGGGAATTTGCTGGAATTTACAATAATGAGCTCTAAAGCCGCGGCAGAAGTGACAAAAAATATGCAGAAGAGAGCACTTAACATGAGAGTAGAGAGATTTTTTTTCATAACTTTTTAAACGACCCTTTATCCTATCTTTAAAATCTGTTTTCAAAAAAATAGATTATTAGCCTAGTTAAAATAGGCTATACTAAACTTTTTTATGAAATGTTTATTTTAGCATACTTTCACAATCGACACTTGTCTTCATGAAAGCCATAGCACTTGAACAAACTAGCTCTTTTTTTTCTTCTTGTCATGAAAATTTTCTGAAGAAATTTTATTTTTACTTCTGCAGAAATATTTTTAAAAGGTTCACCCTGTAAATGGCTTTAGAAAATTCTTGCTTGTAAAAGGTATTTTTGCTAAGAAAAACACGTCAAATGAGCATAAAATGTTTTTTTCCAGATTTATGAAAAAAACACTCTATATTTTACTTATATTGATTTGTATTTTTTGAATTAATCGGCTGTGTCGCGTCATTTTTAGGTATTTTTCTTTTTTTAGGACATACATCATGAACTTTGTTACGGTAACATTTACCTTCTTTTTTATTCTTGTTCTTGCTATGCATGCCCTTGTCCGAAAAGGAACTTTACCCTACAAAACCGGCTTACTTATTTTTAATATCGCCTTTTATACCTCCGCAGGTATGACCTTTTTGCCCTTGCTTTTTACTGTGGCGCTTTTAAACTGGTTAACGGTAGGTATTGTACGCCATTATCAACAAAAGCCCCTTGTAGCTAAGTCTGTTTTGGGTCTAAATATTGCTATCCATCTTTTTTTCCTTATATTTTATAAATATTATGAATTTTTCCTCCTAAATATAGAGCTAGGTTTAAACGCTTTGGGTATAAGTATTCCCATGTATGAGCTCATAGCCAATGCAGAATTTGTTTTTCCCATTGGGCTTTCTTTTTATACCTTTCAAGGCCTCTCTTACGCCATTGACCAATACCGTGACCCCAGCAAAAAAATAGAAAGTTTTTTTGATGTCTTGCTTTTTGTTTCCTTTTTCCCCACTATCTTGGCTGGCCCGATTTTACGCGCCAAAGACTTTTTCCCCCAACTACGAGGGGAGATTGTAGATAACCCACCTCTCATCAAAAAATATTTTCTTCCACAAGGTTTTGAAGATTCTGTAGAAAGCAGACAACAAGATATTATCTTGGGTTTCACTTTCATTCTAAGCGGTCTTTTCAAAAAAATAGTGCTTGCCAGCTATTTGTCAGAACATATTGTTCATAATGTTTTTTCAACACCAGATAGCTATGCTTCACTGACGGTGTTGGTGGCAGTATATGCCTATGCCATGCAAATTTATTGTGATTTTTCAGGGTATTCAGACCTTGCCGTAGGGGTGGGGCGCCTCATGGGCTACCGCTTGCCCCAAAACTTTAATGCCCCATATTTAGCTATCAGCATACAAGACTTTTGGCGACGTTGGCATATTACGCTTTCATCATGGTTGCGCGATTATCTTTACATTCCCCTTGGTGGAAATCGTAAGGGAAGCACCTATGTGAATTTGCTTATTACCATGACTCTTGGCGGCTTATGGCACGGCTCACATTTACGTTTCCTCATTTGGGGCGTCATGCATGGCGCAGGGCTAGCTTTTGTGCATATGTGGAAAAACATTAGTAATTTCTTCAACGTGCACGAAAAAAAGGCAACTGCCACACCTCAAACAGGTACGGGAGTGGGGCTAAAAAAAATATTTTCCTTGCCTTATACCATTCTTTGTTGGTTTTTGACCTTCCACTTTGTTTGTTTACTTTGGATATTTTTTAGAGCTGATAGTACAGAATTAGCTATGCAAATTATTGAGCGCATTTGGTTATGGGATGCGCAAGGTTCTGGTTTTGCAGTGCTTGTGCTTGTGGCTATTGTCTGCACCATGCTCACACAGATAGTGGGCGCACGCCTTTTTAAAACCTTTGTATATTTCATACATAAACAATGGGTTCCCGTACAAATTGCCGTCTTCGCAGTACTTTGTGCCTTTATTTTAAAACTTGGCCCCGACGGGGTATTGCCATTTATTTATTTTCAATTTTAGGGTTCTAATATGAAAAAAGCTGCACAAAAGAAAAATTCGCAGAAAAAAAATATGACCAAGGCCGCCAGCAAGGCCATGAACAAAAAAAACAATAAAAGAGCCACTAGAAGAAAAGCTTCGGCAGATAAAATTTCGCGTCAGAAAAAGACAGCGCAACAAACACTGGCCACCATGGCCGCAAGCTCTGCGCAAGAGACGAGTGTTTCTTCTGCGGCACAGGCTGATCAAAAAACAAGTCCTCCATCTTCGAGTAAAAAAGCGCAACAAAAAGCAGATACTCGTGCGGCACAGGCTTCTGCTGCAAAGCATAGAGAACCAGACGAGTCTTCTTTGAAATCGGAATCTTGCGCACCATTGCCAAAACAAAGCAAAGCGCAACAAAAAAACATTACAAAGACTAGCTCTAACGTCAGCGCTGATTCTTCGCTGCATGCTGCCTCTGAAGAAAGCGCTAAAAATGTTTCTAAATCCCCCCCAGCTCTATCAAAAAAAAGCAAGCCTCAAGGCCGTGAAAATATCATGGCTGGCAATAGAAGAGCTTTCTATTATTATATAGCCATTTTTCTTTGCTTGCTTTTATTGGAAGCCCATCGTTTTTCTTTATATCTAGAAGATAAAAGCGCTGATTATCCTGAATTTACTTATATAAGTGAAGCTCTTACCTACTTGGGAGAATCTACCGGTTTAAATACGCTTATGGGAAAAATCGGAAGTTTTACTGCTGATTTAAGCGAAGAGCAAATTATTGAACCTCAAACATCTTGGCAAGAGCAATGGCAAGCAGCTTGGAATTACTACAAAGGCGTTTTGGGATTTTCTCTTGAAGGAAAAGTAGCCGAACAAAAAAAGCAGCCTGATTCTAAGCCTCTCGACGAGACAAAAAAGCAAGATGGCAAAGAACAAAAGAAAGATGATGATACTAAAATAGCTGATAAAGATATAAAAAAGCCTGAAACAGAAAAACAAAAAGAACACGATAAAGAAAGCCAAAAAGCAGAAAAAACACCGTCTAAACAACCACGCCCCGCGGTGCATTATGCTTTTTATGACCCAAACCATATTCGCACTGCTCCCACAGAGTTTGCGCTGGATGAATATGCTACAAAATTACCAGATTTTGGTAAAAAAGTGAAAGTACTCTTGGTGGGGGATTCCATGATGCAAGGGCTTGTCCCCCTTATACAGACATCCTTAAAGCATCGCAAAGATATTGAAATAGCACATAGAGCAAAAGTTTCTACTGGGCTTTCCAACCAAACGTTTTTTAACTGGCCGGAAAATCTTAAAAAGCTTTTAAAACAACACGATCCGCAAGTGACCATCGTCTTTATGGGTGCCAATGATCCCCAACATCTTAAAGTCAATAAAAAATGGTTTGGGGTGGATACAGAAGGCTGGAGAAAAATTTATTCTTTGCGCACCTTAAACTTTTTAGAGTTGGCTACTGCAAATAACCGTAAGGTGGTTTGGATTGGCCTGCCCATGATGCTTAAAGAACCCTATGCAAAGCGTATTAAGGTTATTAACAAAGTCTATAAAGATGTAAATGCCTTCTATTCAGGCGCTGCCTTTGTAGATACGGAAATGTTGCTTACTGATAAAGGAAAATACATTAGTTTTATCACAGGAAAAAATAATAAAACTATTCGTTTACGTCAAAAAGACAATATACATTTAACCTTTGCTGGTGGGCGCATGATTACCGAACACATGATTCCCACGTTTGATGCCAAAGTGCAGGCTGTACGTCTTGACGAAGTGAAAGGGAATCCGCTTATTCCAGTAGCCGGAAAAGCCAATACCATTACTTTTACATCGAATATTCAAGAGAAAAATGTAGAGTATACTGCCTATTTGCCAGCTCCCCTCAGTAAAGAAGAATGGGAAAAACGTAAAGAACAAGAAAAGCAACAGAAACAATTGGCAAAACAAAATCCAAGTACAGAGGCAATGCCTGCAGTAGGAGATGCGCAAGCAGCGTTACCCAAAGCTGCATCTCTTTGGGATGCTTTAAGCGAAGGATTACAGTCGCCCACGGCACAGACTCAAGAAGAGAGTGTACCTGTAGGCATTGTGGCTGTACAAAAAGATGCTAAAGCTCCTTCTTCAGTAAGTAAACTTATTGCCCAAAGCTTACAAACTATGCCGCAAGTTTTACCATTAGAAAATAATGCCATTACATTAGAAGAAAAAGAGAATAAAAAAAGCGCTGAAAAAGCGGCTCAAGAGGCCATGGCCTTTACTGACGAAAAGTTTCCTGTGCTGTATCTTTTACACGGTGCCACAAGCAATGGGCGCGATTGGAATATGCATATGGGTAAGGAATTACAAAAAATAGCCAATGAAAAACGGGTTATTATTGTGGCTCCCACTACAGGAGAATACAATTGGTATGTCAACAGCCCTGTGAAGAAAAGTAGCCAAATGGAAAACTTTATCCTCAAAGAGCTTGTACCGCATGTAGATATGCTCTTTCCCACCACAACGCAACGCGCCATTGCGGGACTTTCCATGGGAGGGCACGGCGCCATGTTGTTGGGCTTAAAGCATCCTAAAACTTTTCAATCTGTAGCCTCGGCCAGCGGTGTTTTAGATATTCGTTTGCATCCTGATTCTTGGAATATTAGTAAGGTATTAGGCCCTTATACGAAGAATAAACTGGCATGGGATAATAATTCTGTCGCCCACATTTTAACAAAGAAAACAACAAAAAATTTGCCTAAACAAATACTTATCACCACAGGCCTGCAAGATACTTTTGTTTTAGAAGACAACAAAAAAGTGTACGAGCTGATACAAAAAAAGAAATTTCATTGCGAATATGAAGAACTTGAAGGCAACCATGATTGGAAGTTCTGGTCAGAACAGTTTTCAAAATTGTTACGCAAGCAGGCAGATTTTATTAAGATAAAACAATCTTAATGAAGGTATTGTATGCACGCCAAGCGCCCAGTTCTTATAATATGTTGCTTTTTCTTTTTTTATTTTGGAATATCTTCTTTTGAAGATTTTTCTTACGCAGCCTCTAGAAAAGTACATGAAAATGTTTTTCTGCAAGAAGAGTTTTGGAAAAAAGCTACCATACACGATGTGCGCACAGCTTTAAAAAATGGAGCAAAAGCGACGGCCTATACTTCAGATTTTTTAAGTGTACTTGCTCTTGCCAGTATGCATATACATGATGCCGACATTATACCGCTCTTGGTAGAATCTGGAGCAAAAGTCAACGAAGTCAGCTCGCGCGGCCCCATGCAAACGCCTTTACACATGGCCTGTCGCCATAATTCGCACGTTTCTATTGTCACGGCCTTACTTAAAGCAGGAGCCCATGTACATGCCAAAGATACAGCCGGAGCTACGGCATATCATTATGCTGCCATGGGAAGCAAAAATCCTCAAATTTTAGATATTCTTGTACAACACGGCGCTCAAGTGCGAGCGCAAGATGAACTTGGCAACACCGCCCTCATGTGGGCAGGTATGCGTAATCCTTACGCCCCCGTTATGCAACGCTTGCTCCAACTTACTAAGCCCACACAAGAAGAGTTGCAAGCTGCCTATGCAGAAATCGTATCTCATGAAAATGCTCCAGAGATTTTGCAAGCATTACTTCAAGAAGGCCTTGATGCCAATGCTCGTGGGCATGGCCAGGAAACGCCGCTTATGTATCTGGCTTTCCATGCCGCCACAGCGCAAAATATTGCCCTCATTCAGCAATTACTTGCACAAGGGGCCGATATTCACGCCCAAGATATTCAAGGTAATACTGCTTTGCACCACGGTGCTTCAAGGACAAAAACTCCTCAAATGATGGATACGCTTGTCTATGCCGGAGCCGATATTAGTGTAAAAAATAGAGCAGGGCAGACAGCACTTATGCTTGCCAGCGCATGGAATGCGCAACTTTCCGTCATCGAACGTCTTTTATACTATGGAGCCAAAATACAAGAAAAAGATCCTTTGGGGCGATCCGCGCTTTTTTACGCAGCACAATACAATGCTAATCCCGATATTGTATTACGTTTTATGCAAAAAGGTATGGATTTAGACATTACCGATAATAAAGGGAGGACTCCATTTTTCTTGGCCGTTCAAAAAAATACCCATACCTCCATGATACAAGGCCTTGTGGCATTGGGCGCACATATCAATAGCAAAGATAAGTCTGGTAATACCCCACTTATTTTAGCGGCAGCATTTAATGATTCCCCACAAATTGTTATCACTCTCGTGCGCTTGGGCGCAAATATCCATGCCCAAAATAATCGAGGACGTACTGCGCTTATGCGTGCCGCCATCAATACAAACAACGCAGAAGTATTGACTCAACTTATTCGCCTTGGAGCCAATATACGCGACAAAGACGCCCAAGGCAGAACAGCTCTCACCTATGCTCAATGGAATTGGAAATTGTCGAAAAGCGCCGTCGTAGACCATATGGAAAAACAATTAAACAAAAAATAGGCTTTTCCCAAGGCATTTTCAAAATATCATTTTTTATGTGAAAAAAAGTACGATTTCTTTCTTTGGGAAAAAATCCTTTTGAAAAAAAATTTTGTTTCTTGCCATAAAAACCGTCATGTGCTATTGTTGTTCTACATTGTTAAGATTTCTATATTTTTTCTAGAACTTTTCTAAACAATACATAATATGTTAAAAAAATTACACATTTTTATTCGTATATTATTTTGAACGGTTAGCATCAATCCTTTTTTTTAGTCTTGACAGAGAAGGCCCCCTTGGGCAAACTGCCTTTTGTAGCACCGCATGGCTGTATTATGACATACGGAAAAAGCTTTTAAATTGATTGTCGTTTTCAATTAAATTTCAGAATTTCTTGTCGCAAATGGGCAATTATTCCATACACACTATCGTATACCCTTAACAGTTGGAGCCTTATGCTTTTTACCATAGCCAAAAGAGACGGGAGCGTTGCCGCTTTTGACTCTACCAAAATATTTCAAGCCATGAGCAAAGCCAATAGGGCCGTCTGCCAAGGTGATATCGAAAACGATGATGAAGTGATGTCTTCCACAGACTTAGCTTTTTTGACAGAAAAAGTTTGCCAAAAAATCACGTCAAAAAAGCTCTTTACTGTAGAAGAAATACAAGATGTCGTGGAAGAAATGCTTATCCGCTTTGGCTATGCAAAAACGGGAAAAGCCTATATTTTATATCGCCATGAGCATGCCAAAATCCGCCATGCGGAAGGCTCACTTATGGATATTTACAAAACGCTCACATGGTCTCCTGCCATTGAAGAAGACATTAAGCGCGAAAACGCTAATATTGACGGCGATACCGCCATGGGTACCATGTTGCGTTATGGTTCGGAAGGGGCTAAATATTTTGTAGATAACTATATTTTGCCCAGCGAAATTTCCTCCGCGCACAACAACGGTGATATTCATATTCACGATAAAGATTTTTACATGCTTACGCAAACCTGCTGTCAGATTGATTTGATTCAACTCTTTCGCAATGGTTTTTCCACGGGGCATGGATATTTGCGTGAACCCAATTCCATAGAAAGTTATGCTTCCCTAGCTTGTATTGCCATTCAAGCCAACCAAAACGAAATGCACGGCGGACAAAGTGTTCCGGCCTTTGATTTTGCCATGGCTCAAGGCGTGACCAAAACCTATGCCCACGAATACCGTAAAAGCTTTAGCTCTTATTTACAAGTTTCTCATGATATTCAAGGGGTGAATCTAGAAAAATTAGGCGTTAATGATGCCAGCGTTATTTTAGATAGTTTAAAAACACCGCTTACCATGGACAACGGCGACGCACTTGCGGAAGAATTTGGCAATATTGTTCCCGCCTCTTTACAACCTCTTTTACAAAAAGCCCATGCATATGCCTTGCGCGAAGCCATGAAAAGCACCGAAAGACGTTGTTATCAATCTATGGAAGCCTTTGTACATAACCTGAATACCATGAATTCTCGCGCTGGAGCGCAAGTACCTTTTTCTTCTATAAATTATGGCACAGACACCTCTCTTGAGGGGCGCATGGCTGTTAAAAATTTACTTCTCGCCACCAAGGCCGGATTAGGCAATGGCGAAACTTCCATTTTTCCTGTACAGATTTTTAAGGTAAAGGAAGGCATTAACTTTAACCCCGGCGATCCTAACTATGACCTTTTTGTCTTAGCCATGGAAACGTCGGCCATGCGACTTTTTCCCAACTTTAGCTTTTTGGATGCCCCTTTTAATCTACATTTTTATAAAGAAGGCGATTATAATAGCGAAGTAGGCTATATGGGGTGCCGTACTCGCGTACTTGGCAATGTGTATGATAAGGAAAGAGAAGTTACTTGCGGACGCGGTAACTTGAGCTTTACCTCCATTAATTTGCCACGCTTAGCCATGGAAGCTCAAGGTAATGTAGGCACATTCTTCGCCTTGCTCGAAGACCGTCTCGACCTTGTCTATCGCCAACTTTTGCATCGTCTTAACATTCAAGGCGCTAAAAAAGTGCGTAACTATCCCTTCCTTATGGGGCAGGGTATTTGGCTTGATTCCGAAAAATTAGAATGGGATGATGACTTAGAAGAAATTTTAAAGCACGGAACATTAACTATAGGCTTTATTGGCCTTGCCGAAACACTTATTGTGTTGACCGGAAAACACCATGGCGAAAGCACAGAATCTCAAGAGCTAGGCATACGCATCATTGAATATATGCGGAAAAATATTGATGAAAAATCCGCTGAAATGAAGCTTAATTTTACACTTATTGCCACTCCTGCTGAGGGCTTAAGTGGGCGTTTTGTCAATCTTGATAAACATAAATTTGGCATAATACCACGGGTAACAGACAGAGATTATTATACAAACTCTTTCCACATCCCTGTGCATTATCCCATTGCGGCTTTTAAGAAAATTCAATTAGAAGCCCCATACCATGCCTTTACCAATGCCGGACACATCACCTATGTAGAGCTTGATGGCGATACAAGCAAAAACTTGGAAGCCTTTGAGGCTATCATTCGCTATATGCACTCGCAAGGTGTTGGCTATGGTTCCATTAATCATCCTTTAGACCGTGACCCTGTGTGTGGCTATGTAGGTGTCATTGGCGATGTGTGTCCGCGTTGTGGACGACGTGAAAATGAACCTATTGTAAAAAGTAAAATTGATGCCATACGACGTAAGCACTCTTTGCGCCCGTATACTGGTGAAATTACAAAAGATACTTTTCCTCATTCTTAAAAAAATTTAGGAGATAAATCATGATTTATTGCAAAACAGATACTGAAGCTACAACAACCTGCGCAACTGTAGGCGAAAATGTCCCCTTTGAGCGTACCCGCCGTATCACCGGATACTTGGTAGGTACCCTTGATCGTTTCAATAATGCCAAAAAAGCTGAGGAACGTGATAGAGTAAAGCATGCTTAAAGCAACCATTCGCTTGCATGGCGTAGCCCCGGAGTCCATTGTTGATGGCCCGGGGTTGCGTTTCGCCATCTTCGCACAAGGATGTATACATAATTGCCCAGGTTGTCATAACCCTGGCAGTCATGATTTTAAAGCCGGCTACGATAAAAGCGCTCAGCTTTTGTTCGACGATATTGTGCAAAATCCCCTTCTTTCCGGCGTCACATTTTCTGGTGGCGAACCTTTTTTGCAAGCAGAAGCTTTTTGCCAATTGGGCAACGCTATCAAAAAACATTCTTCGCTATCCATTACCACCTATACAGGTTATACTTTAGAACAACTTGAACAAATGGCTCAAGAAAAACCTTCTGTAAATACTTTGCTTATGCTTACAGATATGCTTGTGGATGGCCCCTTCATACAAAAACTCTATCACGAAGATTTACGATTTTGTGGTAGCTCCAATCAGCGCATTTGGCATAAAACGCAAGGAACATGGCAACTGTGTGATGCCACCCTCATGTGGCAACAACCGCATAGCAAAACAGCATAAAATTTTTCCTCCTTTTGGCTTGATATGACACTTTAACAAGGTAGGTATACCATGCCTGTAACGCTTATCAACCATCCTTTGGCCCAGCATAAAGTAGGGCTCTTACGTAGCAATATCAAAACCCAAGCGTTTCGTTCCACAGCAAGCGAACTTTGTCTGTTACTTGCCTATGAAGCTTCAAAAGACCTCCCCTTAGAGCCGCAAACCATCGAAGGTTGGGCTGGGCCTGTTACCGTGCAACAAATTGCAGGAAAAATGCTTACGGCTGTACCCATTTTACGAGCCGGTATTGGCATGTTGGACGGCTTTTTAGAACTCATCCCTGCAGCGAAAGTGAGTACCGTTGGCATGTTTCGAAATGAAGAAACCCTAGAGCCTGTGAGCTATTTTCACAAACTCGCAAAAGACATACATCTGCGTAAAGCCTTTATTCTTGATCCCATGCTTGCCACAGGAGGCTCTGCCATAGCCACCGTGGAAATCTTAAAAAAAGCCGGATGTAAAGACATTCGCGCCCTTTTTATTGTAGCTGCCCCCGAAGGTATTGCTGCCATGGAAAAAGCACATCCCGACGTAGACATCTTTACTTGCGCCATTGACGAAAAACTCAATGACGACGGATACATTATCCCCGGCCTTGGCGACGCCGGCGATCGAATCTTTGGAACGAAATAAGGTTTTTAGAGCATTTTTTGTGGGGGAGGGAAAACTTTCCCCTAAAGGGACAAGTGCTAGCGCCAAAAAGTTTTCCTTCCCCCCATAAAAAACAGACAAACCGAAATAAAAGCCCCTCTAGTATACTAGAGGGGCTTTTATTTCGGTTTGTCTTATACCTTGCTAGGGGAGCATGGTTAACGGCACACGATACATCCAATCGCCGGGATTGGTGGCGCCAAAGCTTTCCCAGTTATTGCGGTCTTTGTCGTATTCTTCATAACGAGCAAGACGAGATTTTAGCCTATTAATAAATGTTGTTTGTTGTCCAATGCTCATACGATACCAGTCTTCTTCACGTAAAAGCATCACATCACTTTTGTAGGGTAATCCATCTAAGAATTCACCAAGAACACCCATTTGTGCTAAGTTTTGACCTTGAGGCATGGGACTATTGGGGTCGCGTGCTGCTCGGGTTGAGGCAGAAAGAATACCTTGGAAAAAGTCTTTAGCATCGGTTTTCTTGGTACGTTCGGCATTATCAATGATAATCTTTAATTGAGAACTTAAGTCGTTGAGCTGGTTTTTTGTTAAAAGCACAGCTACTTCCACAGAGGATACGTGATTTCCTTTGGCAAGCTTTTCTAAATCCATATCCGCAATCCAAGAATTAACCACAGAAGGGGCTCTGGTTTCGTTAAGACTGCCTAAGTAATCTAGCTGCATGGCATAGCCAAGATGGGCCGCCAACTCTTTGGCTGCATCGGCAGGAGAGGCCGTAGCAGGCAAGGGAGAACCGCTTGGTTTGGTGACTAATGTTCCGTCCATAGTCATGCGAACCATACTAATAATACCATCAGTAAGGATACGAGAGGCTGTACCAAAACCTTCTACACCTTGTCGTGCTGTTTTGGCATCAATGGAAAGATAGTTAGAGAAATTATCAGCACGCTTTGTTAGAATGCGATAAGCTGCTTCGGCATTGGCATGATCATTTTTTCCCTTTGGCGACTTGATATGCATGGCAGAAATGCGAATACCTTTCATTTTTGCATAATCCGCCAATTCTGGCATGTCCATTTGTACTGTTGCGTAGGGATCTGCGGAACTAAGAGGGCCTGCATCAGTAATAAGAATAATCATTCTAGTATTATACTCATCCCAACTCAAAGAATCTATGGCTGTTTTTATACCCGCAGGGGAGTTTTCTTGAAAAACGTGAGTAGAGTCTGTTGCTTGGCGCACCTTAGCTAAATTACTTTCAAGTAAAGTACGATTTTTCGCCGTGGTTAAGTCGCTCACCACAAGGGTTTCATACTTTGTGCCTGGTCTTGCCTCAGTACTTCCACGAAAAGCCACCACACCAAAAGCCACGTCATCATTAAGCTGTGAATTTTCCAATTTGTCATAAATAGAACGCACTACATTTAAGCTTTGGTCAATGTAGGGCTTCATAGAAATGGTGGTGTCTATAACAAAGGTAATGGCCATGCGTGGTTTAGTGGGGGGGGTGCTTTTTTGAGGGGTCACGGTACCGGGGTCTATGGTGGCCACATTCAAAAATTTTACACCCTCAAAAGGATCATTCATGGCTAAAATAGGCATGAGATAAAAGCGCGAAACGGCTCCTTTATCAGCGCTGGGTTCGGTAGCCACCACTTGCGACCCTTGCAATACATTGGTTTGTTTAATATTAGCAGCGTGTTGTAAATTTTGCAAACGTCCTTCCATATCAGGTGCCGCACAAAGCTCTTTTAAAGCTTCTTCTGTTTTAAAAAACAATACAGGGTCACGAGAGGTGCGGTCTGCAAAAAGTAGGGTTAAGGACTGGTTCCATTCCGTTGTTTTGGCAATGTCAATCCAGCCAAGGGGAGTGCCCCCCAAAGGGCCTACCTGTACCCAACCATCGCGTCGTCCATATACATAAAATACCGTAAAAGAATTGACGCTAGCTTGTACAATGGCGCTAGAATTTTCTGGACTTTGCACAATGCTAGCCCCAGGATGGGTGATAACTCGTTGATACAGTGTTTTCTTACCCACTTGCAAAAGAGGCGTTGCCGCCTCAGCATAGTTTTGTAAACTTAGTAAAAAAAGAAAACACACAAGACTGCTCAATAGTTTACGCATACAAACGCTCCAAAAATTTCTCTATGTTTTATTTCCCATATATTTCAAGGGGGTATTTTGCCTTACGGAACCATGCATCATACAGTCGCAATAAAATACCTTCATCTTCAATTTCTATTATTTTATTATTAATAATATCTCGTAATTCTTTGCTATTTTTTGAAAAAATAAAGACAGATTGTTGTTCTTTAAGGGGAGGTTCTACAATATGTAAGTCAGGAAAAACCCCTTGAATCTCATGCAGCTTGGGTCTGTCGCCAATAAGAACGTCAATATCTCCATCATATAACAATTTTATCAATTTACTTTCATGTCGCAAAGCAAAAATAGTACTTTTGGGAAAATTCTCTAAGGCATAATCTTCAGCAAGACTTCCTTTCAAAACGCCTATGATTACATACTGCAATTGTTCTGCGCGTGTAATGGGGCTATTTCTTCGCACCAGCATGTGTAAGTTTGACGTTATATGCGGATACGAAAATAAAAACCGTTTTTTTCTTTCTTCTGTCAACGGAATACTGGCTAAAAACATGCTACACTGCTCTCTATCAAGCATAGCCAAAGAAGTGGCAAAACCAGTACCAATAAACTCTATAGAATAGGGAAGATTAAAGGCGCGTAAAATATCTACGTCATACCCTTGCCATTGCCCATTTTTATCTTGAAATGTATAGGGCGGATCATCTTCCAAAATACACACACGCAGAGCCTGACCAGAAGAGTTAGCATATGCCAGTCCAGTCAGGGGAAAAACCATCAAGGTCAGCAATAATACAGAACATATCTTAAACATATGTATTTTTTTACGCCCACTATTACCATTTTTCAAGTAAATTTTGCGCTGTTTTATCTCCGCCTTTTGCAGCGGTTTCTGCCCATGTACGTAAAGAATCTAAAGAAGCTTGGGCTTTAGTGTCGCCCCCTTGCAAAGCTTGTTTGTACCAAGAATGCGCTTGTTCTAAGTCTGCCGGTATACTGCCATACATTTTATGCAAAGAGGGATCATAAAAAGCCCCTAATTGTGTCATGGCTGTAGGTATACCTTTTTGGGCAGCATCTTCTATTAGTAAGAAAATGGCATCTTGTCGGGCTGCAGCTTCTTTTTGCTTGGCGGCATCATCTTTCAGTTTAGAAGCGGCCTCTTTGCCTTCTTTTTCTAACTGCTGTGCAAGAGCCTGACTTTCTTCGCCTGTGGCATTTTTACGCAACAAGGCACGCGCCGCATCAATGGGAACAACTAAGCTAGCCCCATCAGAAGATTTTTTATCTTGACTATCTTTGTCTTTCGCTTCGTTTGCAGCGTCTTTGGTCGCGTTGGCATCTTTGTCTTTTTGGGTAGCTTGTTCTATGGGAGATTTTTGAGTATCTTCTGTTTGTTTATGTAAATACCACCAAAAAGCAGCCACACCTGCCACAAGTAAGAGTAAGATGAGCAAAAGAATGGGAATAAGCTTACTTCCCTTTTTTTCTTCTGGTTGTTCAGTATGAAAACGGAGAGGTTGCGAAATTTCAGGAATCTTGGGTTCTGGTTCCACAGGAGGTGCGGGCTCTTCTACTACTGGGGCAACTTCTTCTACCACGGTTTTGCGCGATATTTCCTGTGGAGTTGGTGCCTCCATAGCAGCACCTATTCCAAAACCACCGTCCATGGTACTTTGAACGATATCCTCAATAAGTAAGGAAAAACTTTGACTTTGTTCTCCTTCCTTAATAATTATTTTATAGGTGTCTAACTTATCAAGGTTGTTTACGACAGCTTCATTAACAGCGAGTCGCACAATATTTTCATGGCAATCCCACGCGGTGGGTTCAAGAAACACTTCAGAACCTTGCCATCCATTTCTATCAAGACAAAGTTTATCTGAAGATCTGTACAGGGCAAACAAAGGCGCAGATTGACAAGTAAAAGGCTGCACAATAATAATGCCATGACCTGGCCCTTGGTGCATATCCGGTATAAATTTTGCGGGCATAGAATATCCTTATACACAAATTGTGTTACGCACAAATGCCTTTAACACAATTGTTTTTATACAGTATTTATTGAATCGTGGGCATGGTATATTTTTCTAAAATAGTACCAAGCTCTATATTTTGTTCACGATTAAAGTTTTCGTTACTGTGCGCGTTGACATTTTCTTGTACCATATACACAAAAGCGCGCAACCAATCCACATAATATGTTCTATCATAGGTAGGAGCCTCTTCCGGTATAGTAGGGTAAGTACTTGGCGCCAAAGGGGCAAATAAAGGAGTAGGGCGTCCCTGCACCAATACAGTACGCTCGTCCAACTCATGAAAGCGCGGATCAAAACCAAGCCAGCAAATAAAGGCATTGAGTCTATCTGCCGCCAAGCTGGCTTGCTTCCATACAAGTTTTTCTCTCGCTACGTTGCCATATCCAGAAACACGGCGTTGTTGTTCTGTCATTTTTTGTGGAATGTCAAGACGAGATACGGCTGTTACCAACTCATGTATCATAAGTCCCCATTCTCTTTCAGAAAATCTAAAGTATTTTTGTGCTTTTACATTACTTGCTAGGTCGCGCATTTGTTTAATCCAGTATTGTAAAACAAGATCAGTAAAACGTGACGCTTCGTCATGATAGTGAACGGGAAAATCATCCGTAGAGTTTTCTATGCTTTCCTGCACTTCATCGGAGGAAAATTCACCAAAAACATCATTGAGAAGACTTTCTGAACTGACTCTTTCCCCCACCACTGCAGTGCCGCTTTCTCCTTCAAAAAGGCGCATTTGCTCTGCTTGAAAATACAGGGTATGCAAATCAGAATCCACCACAAGAAAAGCGCGCAAGAACTCACCAAACCGTTGAAATTCTATAATTTTAGAAAGAATAACTGCGATTTTTCGCGCTAAAGCTTCTTTACGTTTACGCTCTTCTTCTTTATCATCACTTTTCCAATGGGCGCTTAAAACAGCATGTACTTTTTCAATAGTTTGTGCTAACGTTACGGCAATTTGTTGACGTTTTAAGGAAGGATTGCATAAAGGGCGCAATGCGGTTCGCAATAGCGTTATACCGCCGTCATTCAACTCCATAGCTGCATTCCAAACTTTTTCTGGATCAAATACATGGTTGCGCACCACAGGCGATTGCAAAAAAGCTGCACGAACTTCGGCCACATAGTCTTCTTGGTCAGGACGAATGCGTACTTCTTTATCTTCTTCAAACTCAAAAATAGCTTCAAAGCGAAAGTTGGGATTGCGTAATAAAAAGACATTATTAAAGGCAGATTTTCCATCCCAATTGGTGGGCCAATCGTCATTTTTCCCAAAAAAATCTAATAAAGACGATTGAAAGCGTGTAGTCCAGCGCATTTCCACCGAAGGTGTGCCTTTTTTCTTTTCAAACTCCATGTCCATTTTAGACAAAACAAAAAACAGTGCCGGTTTTGTCGCCGACTGAGCCCGTCGTTCAGGAGTTTCGCCATGGGTTGTGGCTATCCATTGTTGCACAGCGCGGGGCAAATCTTGTACTTCTTGGTTGCCGGGGCCAATGCACAGCAACATGCTGGTCAGTTCTTTTTCAGCGCAATAGCGTTCAAAAAGATACGCCACTTTACCGCGGAGGAAGAGATTTTCTAAAGTACCTTCACGAGAGAGTTCGCGGCGCACATCTTCGTATTTTAAACGCGAACGATAGCCGGGAAAATCTAATAAATCTGTATGATCAAAAAAATCGTCGGGTTTTTCGCTCATGGGTACCGTGATTTCCGCTGTCAACGCTGTAATAAGCGTGCGCGATACTTGCGCTGTATGGCCACTACTACCCACAATGCTTAAAGTATCGACAGGTGCAGAGCTTTTTTGCAACAAATCTTGCAGCAAAGTTACATCTATAATACTTTTTTCGCGAGGAATAAGCGCTTCTAAAGGACAATAGGCTTCTTCAGCTCTGCCAAGACTTTGCAATACAGTGCAAAGTTTTTCCAGCAACTCTGTAAAGGGATCTAAGGAATCCCAAAGCAGTGCAAACAATTTGCAGCGTCCTTGCAGATTGAGACCGGGAGCCAATTCTATGGCGCGTTCCCAATAGGCGCGTTGTAAAAGCTGCACGCGAGGGCGCGAAGCAAAATTGCGCATAATATATTCGCGCAATTCTTCCATATCGTCGCTACTGACTTCATTATTATGTACGCTGGAATACTGCGCCTCAATGGTACGCATTTGTGCAAGCAATTCTTCCTGATTAGGGCTTTCTTTGTGTTCGCAATCTGCATAATAGGTATTGGCTAACACGCGCACCACATCGCATTCCGTCAACAGGCGTAAACGAATAGGGTGCCCTGCAGGCAAATTTTCCGGTGCCGTTGTGGTAAAGCGTGTTACAAGGCCGGTGGATTCTTTACCGCCTTCAGGGTTAATTTCTGTGATAAAATCACAGCTTTGTCCGTCAAAATTGGCAATAAGTGCGCCTTTGGCATCACGAGCCAAGGTGGAAATAAGATAGGATTTTCCCGCTTGACTAGGCCCAAAAACTCCCACACACATTTTACGTTGTGCCGCCATTTGGCACTTAGCAAAAGAGCGGCTAGCACGGCGCAATTCTGTATGAATACTGTCAAACTCTTTACCCACTTGGGCTTTATTTTTTTCTAGCCATTGCAAAGCTCTTTGAGTATTTTGCTCTAAGTCTTGGCAATTTTTTGCTAAAATTTGATCTTCTGCTTGCATATATATCTCCTACACTCAAACTATGCATTGCTAATGATACCGGTATCTAACCAATATCCTTCATCAAGGGGCAGAGTTTGTAAACGGATGGTAAGATCTTTTTTATTCACGCTATTTCCGTCTTTATCCATAATATTATCAATGGTAAACTCGCCTTCATCTCTGTCGTCGCGCTCATCCCAGATTTCAGATACGCTGAGGCGCACTTCTACTTGATACGGCAAACGACCAGAGGCGCGCGCGCGGGCTTCTTCAGAGCTAAAGGTTAAAAGATGATAGCGTGTGGCAGGCCAGCGATCGGCATCTACCTGCCTATACCCAATGGGAATGGGGCCGCCAAAATGAACAACGCGTTCTAATTCTACACTTTTCTTGCTGTCCACATCTACTTCAAACCACACTTTAGGACGACGCAACTGCCCATTAATGTCCATTTCACCTACATAGCGAGCCGTAGAAGAGAGCTGCAAATTGCCAACATCAAAAGAAAAGCCTTCTAAATGTCCTTCAGCCAAGGCACATAAAATGGCGCCTACTACCACGGTGGTTTTAGGGTCAGTAATGCGTCCATGCACGTCGGCAAAAGGGTACCAATTGCCCACATGATATTGACGCATGGGCAAAATGCGGTGCACAGGCACAGGCAATTTGGTCAACACCGGAGCCACAATACCATTCCACGCGCTGGGACGGCCGGTGAGCAAAAGTAAATCGCATTCGTATAAATGCACCATTTCGCATAAAGCCGCCAATGCTGGCCCTAAAGTAGAACGGATGGTATTTTCCACCGCTGTGGGATTGACGCGCAACTCCACATCCATCAAAGAAAAACCTTCTTCTTTGGCGGCAGAGGGTAAGAAATTATAAATGCATTCTTCCACCGCAGAAATAATATGAGATTGAGGAAGAGGGTAGAAGAAGTTTTCCGGCAAATCAATACTGCCTTGCAAAATTTGAAAAGGAACATACGTATTTTCTGGATTTTCTTCTACTTCTTCTTGTCCGGGTTCTGAATTTGGCTGAGCAAAGAAATCGCTCAATTTACATGTAAAGGGTGCATGATTTTCTTGAATTTCTGTAGTATTTTGATACAGCAATTCGCATAAAGCTAGCATCCCCGTAGCCACGGGCACCGCCACTTGACGCACAAAACGAGCTCGCAAATTGCGCTGCTCTTGAGAAATGCCTATGGCGTCACGCCCAAAAAGAAGTCCCATGATAGTGCGAGTTTCGGGCATACCTGCCGCGGTAAAAGCATCCATAAGACAAGGAATAATGTGTTGACTGACCATATCGCGCAACACTTCATCGCCGGCAATATTAAAGCCATCGCGAAATTCCATATGTGGGATAATACGCGCCGTATCACCTTCGCCACTGGCTAGTTCATACGTGGCAATAGAAAGATCCATGGTACCGCCACCGGTATCAATGGAAGCAATGCGCGCACAAGGCTTATTGTTATATTCTGGACGAGCTTTTCCTAATAATTTAAAGAGATAATGCGCATCGCCATGATATTTTACGGCAAGCTCATTATAGATGTACACAATTTGCGAACAAGAAGCTTCATCCCAATCGCAACGCACTTGCGGACTTGTGCGGTAATCGCTGGATGCAAGGCTCATTTTTTCACGCACACCGACATACCACGGACTCCATCCAAGGGCCTCCCAAACCACACGCACAGCCCATGTAACCCAGCGACGAAAAATACGTTTTTCAGCCACGGGCATGGCCGTTGGCACGGTAAAAAGCACACGCCGCAATCGCCGAGGCATATTGGGATATTCCCTACGCGCTCGGGTAGCCGGAGCATTGATGGTTACCAGCGCTTGAGTTAAAATTTCTCCCATCATAAAGAGCATCAGCGAAGAGCGCGTAAAC
>CAYJHX010000002.1:0-27263 GCA_964369395.1 uncultured Desulfovibrionaceae bacterium | reverse complement strand
GTCAACAACTTTTTTTCAATTTTGGAAAGTTTTTTTGCGCCCTCTCTTCAGAAGACCCGCTATTCTTTCCGCAACCGCCACCTTCGTATTCCGAAGCGCGGAGAGGCAATCTGCCTCAAGTCGTTTTCTTTGTCAACAACTTTTTTTCTTTTTTTCAGAAGTTCCTTTCGAAACTTTCATGAAAAATTCCAGTTGCTTTGAGCAACTTTTACCCTTTCGGGCGGAGAGGCAATCTGCCTCAAGTCGCCGAACATGTCAACAACTTTTTTTTCAGCTTTTAAACTTTTTTTAAAGCCTCTCAAGCTGGCCATTTTGCTTTTCCTGTGCGCTATCCTTATATTGAAAATCTCAACTAAGAAATGGCTCTCGGCTGTTGGCGCAGCGTGCCGCTTCGAGTTCCTCTCAACGGCGGAACGGGAATATGTACGAAAGTGAGCCTGCCGTCAAGCAGAAATTTCACTTTTTTGAAACTTTTTTGTCACAGTTAGTATGAAGGCGCTATTTCAACTGAAAAGCACCATACGAATCATGCGTCTTTTTTTAAAGCATTACAAAACAGAACACTTAAGCATTGATTTTTTCTATTTTTGGGTTTTCATGAGAGGTTAGTACAGAAAAATCAATTAATTTCAGCATTATAGAAAATAAATAAAAAAAATAAGTTTCACTTTGAATTCAAAAGCTAAAAATGCTAGAATCTGCAACAGAGATGTGCAATAATGCACCTTCCTTGTGTCATAAAAACAACATTACGTGCTGGAGGAAATATGCAACGTACCTTTTCAATTGTAAAACCTGATGCTGTAGAACGCAACTTAAGTGGTGAAATCCTTGCTCATATTCAAGCTGCAGGCTTGCGTATTGTAGCTATGAAAATGATTCATATGACCAAAGCTCAAGCTGAAGCATTTTATGCCGTACATAAAGAAAGACCTTTTTATAATGACTTAACAGAATATATGACTTCTGGCCCTGTGGTCTGCTCTGTACTTGAGGGAGACAATGCCATTGCTAAATATCGTGAAATTATGGGTGCCACAGACCCCAATGAAGCCGCTGAAGGTACCATTCGCAAGAAATTTGCCCTCAGCAAAAGTCATAATTCTGTGCACGGCTCTGATGCCGAAGAGACTGCCGCATTTGAAATATCCTACTTTTTTAGTGGATTGGAGATAGTTGGCTAATGAATATTGAGAATCTTACCCTTGGTTGCATTGGTTGCGGAAACATGGGCGCTGCAATTTTGGGCGGTCTTAGTAAAAACGACTCCCTTTCGCTTATGGGCTATGATCCCAAAGCAGAAAACCTTGCCCCCTTGCAGGCCACTGGGATTGAAGCTGCAAAAGATATAGAACATCTTGTCATCAACTCCAGTACTATCATCCTTGCTATTAAGCCCTACCTTGTAGAAAAAATCTTGGGACAAATCGCTCCTCTACTTACTGCGGATAAGACTATTATTTCTGTAGCTGCCGGAATAAGTATGAAAACATTGCAACAGGGTGTCCAAGGCAAATGCGCCGTGGTGCGTTGCATGCCTAATACCCCTGCCCTAGTAAGTGCAGGAATTTTCGCTTTTTGTTGCGAAGACCCAGCTTTAGATGAAAAGAGAAAAGATATGATTTTTTCTCTTTTCAAAAATATTGGCATGTGCATGGAATTACCCGAAGAAAAATTTACTGCTTTTAGTGCTTTTATAGGAGCGGGGCCTGCATACGCCTTTCATCTTATGAATGCTCTCGTGCAAGCGGGGGTTACCTTAGGCTTTTCTAGGGAAGAGTCACGCACTATGGTAGAACAACTCTTTGATGGATCAGTACGCATGGCCAAAGCTTCTGTACAAAACTTGACGGAATTACGTGATAATGTGTGCTCTCCTGCTGGACTTACCATTGCCGGAGTTAACTATATGGAACGTACGGCTGTGAATGGACATATTGTTGATGCTGTTTTAGCCGCCAATGCACGCGGTAAAGAAATGGAAGATTAGGTTATTGTTAAAATACATTTATCTTACAAAGCCCGAAAATCCTTAAAAAAGGATTTTCGGGAAATATAAACTTTAACAAACTATTAAAAAGTCTACTTCAAAAAATTTCTGTCGACGTAGATTACACTTTTTCAAAAGCCTGTTAGTATACTCTCTCAACAGTATAAAAATGCTCCCTTATTCACCTTCACTTATGGAATTTATCGAAAAAACTCTCTAAAACACTCAGTAATTTTCATAAAAAGCTATCTGGCAGCATAAAATGAAATTTCTTTACATTTTGTACTTGCATTCAGAGGAAGGCTTGCGTATTTTGAACACGCAAATTTGAAGTAACTTTTAACGGTTTTCTTTTTTTTAACTATGAATTAGGAGAATTACAATGATTATTGGTGTACCAAAAGAAATAAAAGCTAACGAAAATCGCGTAGCCATCACTCCTGCTGGTGTTACCAGCTTAAAACAAAACGGTCATACCGTATATATTGAAGCTGGTGCTGGCCTTGGTAGCATGATTACCGACGCCGAATATGTTGCCGCTGGCGCTGAAATGCTCCCTTCTGCTGCAGATGTATGGACTAAAGCAGAAATGATTATTAAAGTTAAAGAACCACTTCCTTCTGAATATCAATATTTCCGTAAAGATTTATTGCTCTTTACCTACTTGCACCTTGCTGCCGAAGAGTCTTTAACCAAAGCTCTGTTAGAAAAAGGTGTTGTGGGCATAGCTTACGAGACGGTACAACCTTTAAACGGTTCCCTCCCCTTGCTCGCCCCCATGTCTGAAGTAGCAGGACGTATGTCTGTTATCGTGGGCGCCAACGTCCTTGCTAAACATCATGGCGGTTGCGGCATGTTGCTTGGTGGCGTACCTGGTGTTCCTGCTGCGAAAGTTGCCATCATTGGTGGCGGTATTGTGGGCACCAATGCGGCAAAAATGGCTCTTGGACTTGGCGCTCAAGTAACAATTCTTGACAACAATATCGATCGTTTACGTCAGTTAGACGATATTTTCTCCATGAAGGTTACCACTATGGCTTCTAACAGCCATAACATTGCCATGGCTACTGCCGAGTGCGACTTACTGGTAGGCGCTGTGCTTATTCCTGGTGCCAAAGCTCCAAAGCTTGTTAGCGAAGAAATGGTAAAAAACATGAAACCTGGCGCTGCCATTGTAGACGTTGCCATTGACCAAGGCGGCTCTGTGGCTACCATTGATCGTATTACTACCCATATGGATCCTACGTATGTTTGCCATGACGTAGTGCACTATTCTGTAGCTAATATGCCCGGTGCCATGCCCAGAACTTCAACCTTTGCTTTAACAAATGTAACCATGCCTTACGCTGTACAATTGGCTAATAAAGGTTGGAAAGAAGCCTGCAAAAAGGACATAGCCTTAGCTCGTGGCCTAAATACTGTAGAAGGTAAATGCACCTACGAAGCCGTAGCACAAGCTTTTGACCTTGAATATGTTGATGTTGCTAACATCTTAAACTAAAGCATAGTTTTATATGTATTTTAAGAGCTCTATAGCAATATAGGGCTCTTTTTTTATCGCAAAATATAAGTAAAAATTCTTTCTTTCAATAAAATGACGAAGTCCTCCCTCCCCTTCCAAAAAGAATGGTACCCCACAACGTGAGTGTGCTTTCCTACTGAGGATTTGATTGACAGGTTACGTCCCTTTCGCTAACTTATGTGGATATTTTCAGATACATACAGTAAATACAGGACAATAACACATCATGATTTCCTCATCACATATTATACACATAAAAAACTTACATAAAAATCATGGACAAAACGAAAGTTTTTCTTTGTATATGGAAAATTTTTATGTGCGACATGGCGAATTGGTAGCCTTAGTGGGCCCTAGCGGTTGCGGCAAAAGTACAGCCCTTGATATTATTTCTACAGCCCTTGAACCGCAAACAGTACACGACAGCGAGTTTGTCTTTCATCCGGAAGAAGAAGCTTTTGATATTTTATCCTTATGGAAAAAAGATAAAATAAACACCTTATCCCATGTACGCCAAAAATACATTGGTTATATTTTACAAACTGGAGGGCTATTGCCCTTTCTTAGTGGATACGACAATATTATGCTTTCTTGTACATCCAACACAGAACAAGAAGCCCTACAAGATGCTGTAGATAGCATGGCACAACAACTAGACATAACACACCTTTTACGTAAAAAGCCTGCACAAATGTCTGTGGGCGAACGTCAACGCTTTGCCATTGCTCGCGCTCTCATCCACAAGCCACAACTTATCCTTGCCGACGAGCCTGTAGCTTCTCTAGACCCCTACAATGCACAATTGGTCCTTGAACTGTTCATCCAACAAGCCAAAGAAAAAAACATCAGTGTGGTTATGGTCAGTCACTCCCCTACTATGGCTAAGGCCGCGGGTTTTCGCTTAGTGGAAGCAACTATTTCACGACAAGAGGGGCAAATATTTTCTCATATGCATATGCCATCTGACACAAAACAGGCAAAAGACAGCCCCGTAGGTACTTGCGGCGAATACGGCTCGCATCAAGAGTTGCGCCAAAATGCCCAAGCAAATACGCACAAGGCTTCTCAAAAACAAGCAACATTAAACGACACAGACGAGGACAACTAATGTTCATTAAATCTTGCGTCCTTGCCGCCAAAGATTATTATCACGAAACTCTTCTTTCTGCCTGCGCTGTGCTTTCTCTGGCCGCTGTGCTTACGCCTTTATTGGTGCTTTATGGGGTTAAATTTGGCATTATAAGCACCATGACCGATCGTTTACAAAATAATCCGCACAATCTTGAAATTATTCCCGTATCTAGCGGGCATTACACCAAGACATGGATTGAAGACATGCAAAAAAATCCGCATGTTGGATTTATTTTGCCTAAAACGCGCTCTATTTCTGCCACCATGGATATTTCTCTACAAGGAGAAACCAGCTCTTTTAAACGCATTACAGTTTCTTTAGAGCCCACAGCCCAAGGGGACACGCTGCTAGCTCCTTACCTTACAGCAAGTGTGACACAAAAGGAAAAGCAACCAGAAAACACTTTTGCCATCACGCTTTCTGCCGAAGCAGCACGCAGAATCTCTGCTAAGCCCTTCTCTGTACTTCAAGGGTATGTGGAAAGAACTCATAAAGGAAAGATAGAACGCGCCCATGCCATTCTTTGGGTGCAAGCTATTTTACCCTTAGAAATACAACAACAAGAAGTGGCCTTTATTCCTTTGAATTTATTGGAAGCTACTGAAGATTTTCGTGATGGGCGCAAACCCAAAAGCGATGCCCGTTTACAAGAAAATGCAGGCTGGACTGGAGATGATGCTCCAAGTACTGAGCGTATCTATGCCTCCTTTCGCTTATATGCGAAAAATCTTAACGGTGTAACAACCCTACGAGAGTTTTTTGCCACAAAAGCCATTGATGTTTACACAAAAGCTGAAGAAATTGCTGCCGTTCAAGCTCTAAATACATCGCTAAATCTTATTTTTGGCCTTATTGGTTTTACCGCAGCTCTAGGTTTTCTGGCTTCTACAGCCAGTCACGCCCTTGCCGCTGTGCGCCGTAAAGAGCGCTATCTGGGGATTTTGCGCCTTATTGGCTACACAGGTAAAGACATTATGGCTTTTCCGCTCTTTCAATCTTTTTTAACTGCAACTTTGGGCTCTCTGACAGCAGGCATTCTTTACGCCATTGCGGCGTATTTTATTGATTATCTCTTTAATACGAGCTTACAAAATACAACAGAAAAAATTTGCTCTCTTCCGCCGGAACATTTCTTCCTTGGTTTTGGTATCGTGCTTTGCCTTTCTTTGTGTGCTACATTTATTCCTGCTACCAAGGCTGCGAAAATAATACCTTCCGAGGTGATTCGTGATATCTAATACTACAATCGGTTGTATTTTTTTAAGCCTATTCCTTTGCCTGCCTAGCCCTAAAGCCCATGCTGCCTTAGCTGCTAAAGGAAATGCTACAATTACAGAGGCCTATAATCCCAAACCAGACTCTGCCGACGTGGTCTTACCCATGCCTTGTGACCTTTCTATGGTTTTTAAAATTGTTGGTGTACCGGCTCAAGGTTTTTTATGGGATTTAAGCACGCGTTTTGGGCACGACAATGCTAAAAGTGATGACCGCGCCTACTACGACAGTCGGTATACTGCCAGTTTAGCAGCACCTTTTTCTAAAAAGGATTTACCAAAGCCCTGGCGTGACAAAGCCCCTACAGGAGATTTTTACTACTATCTTATTGGAAAATACGAAGTAACTGCCTTACAGTATGAATCTATTATGTCGGGACAATGCCCTGCCCCCACCGCAGAAAATATACGTCCACAAAAGCATATTTCATGGTACGACGCTACTGAATTCACCAAAAAATACACAGCATGGCTTTTAGAGAACGCCCCAGAAAATCTTCCGCATTATCAAGGTGATAATCGCAATGTGGGCTATATACGCCTTCCTACAGAAATCGAGTGGGAATACGCGGCTAGAGGTGGTCAAGCCATTACCAGTCAGCAATTTTTAGAAGAATTTCCCCTTGTTAATCCCGGAGAAAACTATACGGATTATGCTGTATTTCGTCCCGAAAATGCTACTCGTATTGAAGAAGACACCGCCCGCATTGGTTCACGCAAAGCCAACAAACTAGGTATATACGATACGGCTGGCAATGTGGCAGAAATGGTTATGGATGTTTTTCGTTTTTCATTGGGAGGACGATTACACGGATCTGCCGGTGGCTTTGTGCGTAAAGGGGGAAGTTATCTTTCCGGTCTAGAAGAAATTCTTCCTGGGCGCCGTGAGGAAGTGGCTTTTTTCCAAATAGATGGCCCTGTTGTTTCGCGCGATATGGGCTTTCGACTGGCCATTTCCGGCATCAATACCCCCGGAGGCGATAGACAAGAAATTTTACAAGCCGAATGGGGAAAAGCCGGCACGGCCTCTCGCGCTGTCCTTAATAAGGATAAAGATCCCCTTAAAGAAATTGACCGTCTTATAGCCAATGCTACCACCGATGCTGAAAGAGAAAACTATCAGCATATGAGTAATATTCTTAAAGAAAACTTTATCGCCATTGAAAGACAACAAAGACTCACGGCGGCTTCTGAAATACGTAATATGAGCTTTCTTATGGAAGCTATAAAAAATTTACATTTGCGTAGCATTATGCTAACCAGCACATTGCGCGACTTAGAACGTCTTCGCAATGACCCTGATAATAGTAGTAAATTTGACGACTTGGATAAATCCATTAAAAAAGCTAAAAGTGCCATTGAAAACTTCCAAAATGCCGTAAAACTTTCTTTGCAATTTTACAAAACCAAATTGGCCGATATTCGAACCATGGATACAAAGCTGGTTGACGGCACGCTAGAGTCGGTCAAAAAAGAATTAGAAAGCGCCAGTGCTTACGATTCCTTTAGCAAAAGCTTGTATCACAATACCATTCTTTTCCATATGCATCTCATCTCACAGCGTAATAATAATTTTAGAGCTGTCAGCTTAGATCAATTGGAAAAAGACATTCTCAAAAAACGCTAAATTATACATCAAACAGCATAAGATTGGAGGATATATGAAAAAAATAGGTTGGGTTGGAACAGGAATTATGGGCCTTGCCATGGCTACGCATTTACGCAATGCAGGCCATGAACTTACTGTCTATAGCCGCACCAAGGAAAAATCTGCAAGTTTGCTAGATATTGGTGCTCAATGGGCCAGCAGCCCTAAAGAAGTAGCCGAAAAATCAGATATAGTTTTTAGTATCGTTGGTTATCCGCAAGATGTGGAAGAAGTCACTCTTGGAGAAAAAGGAATTTTGCAAGGCCTAAAGCCCGGTGGCATTGTGTGTGACATGACTACCTCTTGCCCTGCCCTTGCAGAACGCATTGCTGTGGCCGCCGAAAACGAAGGATGTTTTGCCGCCGATGCTCCTGTTACCGGCGGCGATGTAGGCGCAAAAAATGCTACTCTCTCCATTTTCGTAGGTACCCACGCTCAAGCTTTTAGCACTCTTGCGCCTTGTCTTGAAAAAATGGGAAAAACCGTTCTTCATTGCGGCCCTGCCGGTATGGGGCAAAAAGCCAAATTGGCCAACCAAATAGCCGTGGCCGGTGCGACTATTTCCGTGTGCGAATCTTTGCTTTTTGCCAGAGAGTGTGGCCTTGATATTGAGCAATGGCGACAAGCTGTAGTTCTTGGTGGTGGCGGAAGCGTCGCCATGAACACCCTTGGCAAACGCCTTGTAGACAAAGACTTAAGCCCTGGTTTTTTCATCGAGCATTTTTGTAAAGATTTGGCTTTATGCCTTGAAGAGTGCAAAAGAATGCACATTACCCTTCCTGGCCTCATATTGGCTGAGCAAGCCTACACTGTGCTCAAAAATCAAGGTTATGGTAGAGAAGGGAGTCAAGCGCTTATTCAGGGGCTGGCTACACTTTCCAATAAGTCTTGGATATAATAAACTAGTAAAAAATAGCTCTCTAAAAATGGACAATTTACTTCGACAGGCTTGTTTTTTACTCCGTCATGTATGTTTATATACACTTCCTACGTAAAAAACTTCGCCCTTCTCGTACCTTACCCATTTTGAGCGAACTGTAGATACTCTGCTTTAGTAACAGATGCTTGGAAAAGGCGTCTGTTACAGAATATAGCAAGCCCCGCAGGGAAGCAAGCCAAAGGAAAGGCGGATTTACTTCCGCCACAGGCGCTTGTACCTTTAGGTGAAGCTTGCGATAGTTTGTGTCGTATAGGACGTACAACACAAGCGGCATATAAACATGTGTCGTGCGGCACGCACTCAACCGTGGCTGCCTTATGGTAAACCGTCGTGTGTCGTGCGGCAGAACGCTATTTAACTGTAAGCACTCGCTTTAAAAAAACCTTGCAAATTTCCCTTATACAGTATCTAATACCGTATGTGAAAAAGTTTTAAAGTTTTCTAGCAATGTAAGGATACTACCATGAAAATGCTTAATGCCTACACTTTTGAAGTTGATGATGCCCAAGCTGCCATTGAAGAAATACTTGAGCAATTAGATTTAGATAATCAGCTTTTAGCAAATTCTGCGGCTTTTATCACCTGCTCATACGATTTTATTGAAACGGATACAGCAAAGGAAATATGTACTGCATTGCCTTTCCCAGTGGTAGGAATGACCACGCTGAATAATGCCATCAATGTAGAGTCTGGAAGCACCCTTTTATGTGTATCTGTACTCACTGCTGATGATTGTCAATTTACGACGGTGTGTAGCGATGTTTGGAATGAAACAAACACACAAGAAATGGCAGCAAAAGCCTGCAATGAGGTTTTGTCCACCCTTGATACCGAGGCAAAACTCATTTTGTTTTTTGCCCCCATGCATATAGCTAATAATAGTGAAGATATCATTGCTGAAGTATCAAATTTTTTTGAGAGTGTGCCCATTTTTGGTTCGAATGCGTGCCCCGAAGACGTAGTGACTTATGAAAATTCTTTTGCGTTGTATAATGGGGCGTACCTATCTAAGCAATTTTCTATGCTCGTTATCAGTGGAAATATCAACCCGCGATTTATTTTCTCTTCCCTTATAGAAGAAAATGTGTCTTCACACGATTTTGTTGTCACAGCATCAGAAGGCAATGTCATAAAAGAAATTAATGCAATGCCTGCACTTGACTATTTGTCATCCATTAATATACTTAACAATAATACTGTTGAAGGTTTTTTCAGCACCCCACTCATGGCGGATTACAACGACGGTAGCCCACTTATCAGTCGTGCCGCTTTGCTGGCAACTGAAGATCGCCATATTGTTTGCGGCGGAAGTGTTCCACAAGGCTGCAAACTCATGATTGGTAGTTTGAATAAAGACGATGTTCGCCTTGTAGCAGAGCAAGCCATAGATAAAGTAACTAAACTAGAAAATATAAATGGAATAATTATTTTCTCTTGTTTTGGACGCTTAGCCATACTTGGCTTAGACTACTTGCTTGAAAGTAATGTCATACAAGAAAAAATTGGTGATAAGGTGCCATTTCATAGTGCTTATTCAGCGGGAGAAATTTGTCCTGTACAAGATAAGGAAAATAACACTATAAATCGCTTTCATAATTTTACTTTTATAATCTGTGTACTATAAATTAACCTATAGCAGCCTTTTAACATTTTCAAGCGGAAAAAGCTTTAAGTCGGTTTTATTATGATTAAGCAAGAAAAAGAAGATTACTCATTGGTTTTAGAAGAAAATGCCAGATTATTAAAGGAAAATAAGTTATTAAAGCGAAAAACACGTGAAGTTGAAAACCTCATGAAACGTGTTAAGCTTGCTATTACAAGCACAGAAAATGTCAATAAAATGCTCACTACTCAGCAATCTGAATTAGAAAAGTATCTCAATTTATTGCTGGATAATAGCCCATCCAATATTTTAATTTTTGATAAAACCCACTCACTTGTTTATTGTACCAAAAAGTTTCTTTCCATTTCTTGTATTATGGAATTGTACCTTATAAAAGGAAAAAGTGTGAAAGAAATTTTTGCAGATGTTCTTTCGCCAACAATCTTTCAAAGATTAGAAAATACATTTAAATCGGTACAATATACAGGCATACCCAAAAATATAGTTGAACGTATCGTTTTTCCCGCGCATACTGATGAACGTATTTATGAAATTTCTATTATTCCCATATTAGATAAAAAAAATGTTTCTGAGGGACATGCAGTATACTTTTATGACAATACCGAAGTTATACAAGCAAAAGAAGCGGCTGAAAATGCTAATACAACAAAAAGCCAATTCTTAGCCAATATGAGTCATGAAATACGCACGCCTTTGAATGGTATCTCAGGTTTGTTGCATTTAGTTTTGCAAACGCAATTACAGCCTTTACAAAAAAACTATATCGAAAAATCCCTCAAAGCATCAGAAGATCTTATTTATATTATTAATGATATTTTGGATTTTTCAAAAATTGAGACAGAAAAGCTTGAAATCGAAAATATTGTTTTTACACTCAATGACGTAATAGATAAAGTAGAAGTTCTTACCGTACATAAAGCGGAAGAAAAAGGATTACAATTCTTTGTAAACCACAATGACTTGGCAGATTTAACACTTGCAGGAGACCCCTTACGCCTAAAGCAAATCCTACTTAACCTTGTCAATAATGCCATTAAGTTTACAGATAAAGGAAGTGTGGGCGTCATCATTGAAAAAATCAAAGAAGCTGAAGGCAAAACGTATCTGCGCTTTTCTGTAAAGGACACAGGCATTGGGCTCAGTGATGAACAGCAGAAAAAACTTTTTTCCGCTTTCACTCAAGTTGACAGCTCTGTAACGAGAAAATACGGAGGCACAGGCCTTGGCCTTGCTATCAGTAAACAATTGGTCGAACTCATGGGGGGACAAGTTTGGATAGAAAGTGAGCTTGGTAAAGGGTCTGCATTTTGCTTTAGCATAGCTTTTGCTGAAGGTAGTAGTGAAAATATTGAGCCACAAGAAGAAGTGATAGAGTATACCCCAAAAGAAGGTTATATTTTACTTGCTGAAGATAATCAAATCAATCAACTTGTTGCGACAGAACTATTAAAGCAAAAAGGGTATTTTGTTGATGTGGCAAACAATGGACAAGAAGCCGTTGATATGATTTACCAAAAAAACTATGACCTTGTGCTTATGGATATACAAATGCCTGTCTTAGATGGATTAATGGCAACGCAAAAAATTAGAAAGGATGAGCAGTTTAGGCATTTACCTATTATAGCTCTTTCCGCTAATGCCATGCTTGAAGATAGAGAGAAAAGTTTTCAACACGGCATGAATGAGCATATAGCAAAACCCATTTCACCTAACATCCTTTTTAAAACTCTTGATACTTGGATTGGTAATGTAGAAAATAAAAAATAGCCGATACTAAACATTACAATAAATTTTGTTATAAACTTGATTCATTGCAAGGAAACTCAAAAAACAGCAGATAATGAAACAATCTATATTTTAAAACTAGCGACAATACTTCATGAGCCCCTGCACTGTGAATTATGCAGGGGCTCATTTTTTACAATCCAGAAAATTGTGCAGAAATTCCTTATTGTTTCTCTGCTTCTTTTAACCAAGTAAATAAGCCTTTGGTCATGCCAAGAATAACGAAAATGAAGGGTACGGATGTCACAATGGTGAGCGTTTGTAAGGTACTTAGTGAAGCTCCTATAAAGTTCATGCACAACGGAATAAGCGCCAAAGCAATACACCAAAACAAACGTAACATAGGAGGTGTATTTGCATCGCTTTCCAACTCTTTTGTAGAGCTAGCTGAAAGTGAATAGGCCGCAGAATCTAAAGATGTAGCCAAAAACAAAACCACAGCCACCACAAAGGTAATGATACCAATCAATCCTAAACCGGACTGTTGTAAAATTGCAAAAATAGCCTCTGCATTACCTTTATCAAATAAAATGGCTACTACATCCAATTGTTTAGTCAACTGCATATCAAGAGTAAAGCTACCATTGATGCCAAACAGAATAAAACACCCCGTCGCTCCGCCAAACATGACGCTGCAAATCATTTGACGCATGGTTCTTCCTTTAGACACCTTGGTAATAAACAAGGCCATAAGTGTGGCGTATGTTATGCCAAAGGCATAGAAGAAAATGGTCCATGATTCAGGAAAACCACTTTTATGAATAGGATCTGTCCACAAACTTATCATAATATAGTTTTGGAACATAATACCCAAGGCATTAGTAATATTTGTTAAAATAAATTGTGTTGGCCCTGTGAATAAAATGGTAAAAATAAAGATAGCGGCAATATATACATTAATTTCGCTAAGTTTTTTCATACCCTTTTCAATGCCAATATAAGAGCTAATGGTAAAAATAGTTGCTATACCTAAAGTTACCAAGACATTAAGTGTAAAACTGGGTTTAAAGCCAAATATTTTAGCTACCCCACCCGAAATAATGGGAATGCCCAAGCCCAAAGTCACACTTAAACCACCTACCACACAAAAAACAAAGAAAAAGTCGATACAGCGACAAATAACCTTGGTATACGGCTTATTACCCATCATTTCTGCACAAATGACGCTAAATTTTAAAGAACGAATTTTTTTCACATGAAAAGCATAAGCCACAGGTATAGCTAAGATAACGAACATAGCCCAAGGACTAAATCCCCAGTGGAAAAGGTTATACGCGGTGGCCCATTCTGCTGCCATAACACTGGACGGGGCTATATTTTGAGCTGGAGTAGCATAATAATATCCCCACTCTACAAAAGACCAGATAACACTTGCCGAGCCAAGTCCGGCACAAATCATCATGGCCAAATATTGAAATAAGGTAAATTCCGGTTTATCGCTGGCATCTCCAAGCTTAATATTACCATATTTACTGAATGCCATGTAACAACAATAAATAAAGGTCAAAAAGCCAAACCAAAGCATGAAATTGCCCAATACCTTTGTAACAAAGGCAAACATGGCTCCAATAAATTTTGTTCCCTGCTCAGGATACAGTGCCAAATAAGCCACCGTCAGAAGAATAAGACCAAGGCTTACAACCATGAGGGAAATATCAATATTTTTATTCTTCATTGCCTTCTCCGCGTGTATAAATTTTTTCGCCATCAAGCCATGTTTCCACAACGACTATATCGCGTAAGGCGTCAAGTTCATCTTCTTTTAACGATAAGGGATTACGGTCCAATATGACAAAATCGGCCAATTTGCCTTCTTCGATGGATCCCAGCCTATGTGCGCGACGCACAGATTTTGCCGCCGTAATGGTATACGCCTTAAGAGCATCTTCCACCGTAATGGCTTGATGTTTTCCAAGAATAGTGCCGTGAATAGTTTTACGAGTAACGCAAGCATGAATGGCTTCCATAGGATTGGGCGTCGTTACCGGAGCGTCAGAAGACAACACTAAAGGAGCATTATGCTTTTTGTACCATCCCATGGGACTGTAATTTTCTGCCTTTTCCACACCAATAGCCTTTAACACACCATCACCATATAAATAGTTCATCTCTGGTTGCGGCACAGGATATATACCAAGCTCACCCATGCGTTTTACTTGCTCTTCGGTGGGCAAGCCGCAATGCTCAATGCGATGAATGGCATCAGGACGTGGGCATTCTTTTTGTGCTTGAGCTATGGCTTCAAGCACAGGTTCAATGGCTAAATCTCCTTGCGCATGCGTGGCAGTATGCAAACCATTTTTATGCGCTTTGATAAGCAATTCTTTCAATTCTTCTACAGTATGATAATTGTAACCTTTATGGTCACTGTCTTGATACCCCCCACTTACATTGGCAGTGCCTGCCAACAAAGAAGCATCAGAATAGTATTTGATAGAGCCGATTGTTAGCCAATCATCACCAAAGTCACTACTAAAACCTAGGTTAATTACTTCATCTAAATAGTTAGAAAGGAAGGACATCTCAATACGCATTTTGAGTTTTTTCTCATCTCGTGCTTTTAAATACGTATTTAGCTCTTGCTTTGTTAGCTGAATTTCATTGACCGTAGTAATGCCAGCTTTCACAAAATATTCTTGCCCCACTTCAAAACGACGCATAAGGTTTTGAGGGCTGTCTGGCATATGAATATTAGGCCCATGATTGCCAGGCTTAACGCCATAAACGCCAGATAAGTAGTCTCCGGCACTATCAAACATAGGACCGTTGGGCTTACCTGCTGCATCGCGACCAAAAGACCCCCCTTCTGGATCAGGTGTATCATCAGTTACGCCCACAGCGCGCAACTGTAGAGTATTCACACAATAACAATGCCCGCTAGTATGCATAATTTGCACGGGAACAGTAGTAGAAACACGATCTAAATCAGTAGCTGTGGGGTGTCTTCCCTCAGGAAATTTTCGTTGGTCAAAGCCATAGCCCTGAATAGCTTCGCCGGGGGCAAGAGTTTTAGCATATTCTTGCAATGTAGTAACAAGATCATCTATGCTTGCCACCTTAGGATAACTTAGGTCAGCCCAAATTTTACACATACCCAACATCATGGGATGCGTATGCGGATCTACAAAACCCGGTGTCATGCATTTTCCTTGCAAATCGATGACAGTATAGTCTTTTTCTGCAGCTGCTACGCATTGTTCATAAGTTCCCACTTTCTTAATATAATTTCCTTCTACATACACAGCTTCAGGTTGCATATCACCAACCATGGATAAAATGGTGCCATGCGTAAAAATCTTTTTCATATCTGCTTTCTCCTTGCAAAAAAAATATCAGCCAATATGTGGCTGATACATATATTGCACGAGATATGCCAAGTTTTTTAGTGTTTTTATCTATAATTTTCTGTTTTTTACTTAGTAGCATTTCGTAAAAAATAAACCCATTTTTATGCAAAATATCTACAAAAAGTATACAATATACCATTTTCAAGAAAAATACATTTTCTTGTGAAAAAGAAGACATTTAATAAAAATACAAGAAAACGCTAGTCACACATAACTACATAGTCAAATATGAATATATACGTATTTTTGCATAATATGTATATATTAGTCATAATAATTTAAACAGTTATTAGTACAGTATCGAAAAAAATTTCACATTGCTTATACTACGACATAGTCAAAAATAACTAGCCCCCCATATGTTTACGAATTTTGCGAGCCGCAGTACTTTGACTGATATTGAGCGCTTTTGCTAATTTTATAGAGGAGTTATGTTTTTTAAATACATATCGCACAATGGAAGCTTCATACACATCAAGAGCTTTTTGCAAATCAGTGATAGAATCAAACTCTTGTGTTACTAGAGACGTTTCTGAAAAAGAACTGGCTTTAACTATATGCTCAGGAAGATCTTTTACACAAATCTTCCTTCCCTCTGATGTTATAGCAAGACGCAGTAGTGTATTTTCAAGCTCTCGTACATTGCCCTCCCAAGAATATTCTTCAAAAATTTGTAATACTTGCCCTTCAAAGTATTTATTTAAACTATAGCGTTTATTTATTTGTTTTAAAATATCTTTACTTAAAAAAAGAATATCTTCTTTCCTTTCGCGTAATGGCGGTATCCGAAGTCCTATAGTATTGAGTCTATATAAAAGATCGCGACGAAAACGCCCCGCGCGCACTTCTTGATGTAAATCTTTATTGGTCGCTGAAATAATTCTACATTCCATCTTTAAATTTTCATGGCCACCTATGCGCCTGAATTCTTTGTTTTGTAATACACTTAAAAGTTTTACTTGTGCAGAAAGAGGAAGTTCAGAAATTTCATCTAAAAAAAGTGTTCCTCCGCGGGCTATTTCAAATAATCCCTGTTTTCCTTTGCTATCAGCACCGGTAAAAGCTCCTTTTTCATAGCCAAAAAGCTCCGATTCAATCAAATCCATCGGCATAGCACCACAATTTATATCTACATATTTTCCTTGAGCATGCCCACTCAACTTATGTATTTTTTTAGAAATAAGCGTTTTTCCCACACCGGTTTCACCGGTAATAAGAATGCTTACATCATATTGCGCCACACGTTGAATATTCTTTAAAACCTTCTTAAATGTTCCGTTGGTCGTACGAAAACCATCTAAAGCAGAAGTTTCATAATAAAATTCTTCTAGCGTTCTATCGTACCATTCAATTTTTTCTTGTAAGGTATCATAGGTATGCTTAAGTGCATCTAACGATTCGCTATCACGCGTAAAAGTCACAACCCTTTCTATATTCCCTTGTCCATCCATAATAGGAAAGGCCGTGACGATGACACTGTTCGCATGCTGCAGTTCTTGAATAAGCGTCACTTCTTTTCCGGTTTTCAAAACAATGGCAGATGCTGAGGGGCGAAATACCCCTTGCTTTTCTAAATCGTAAACAGATTTTCCTACCAGCTCTCGAGGAGCAACACCGTACCTATCATTAAACTCTTCACCAACGTCTAAAATGATGCCTTTATTATCTACAATTAAAACACCAAAGCATTCTAAACTTTTAAACACGGAATCAAAAAAATTTTTCATTTAGCTACTTACCCCTTTACAAACAGTTGGAAAGTATTTTTCATGAATACTATTAAAAAAACAACCTTAACCATATGAAATATTTTATAAAGAAAAAAATCTTTTAAAATTTTTTGGCTTTTTAGCGAACTATTTGCGTAGCCTGTACGCGCTCTTGCAACAAAGCCACCCCTTGAGCCGCATGGCTAAGGCCATTATAAAAAGAAAATAATGCTACAACTTTATCCGCTTTATACGTGCGAAACAGCCCCTCTTCGCGTACTGTAGCAAAACGTATAGCCCTGTCTTCTACCAAGGGGCGCAAAGGCTTTGGGGACGGGTTTTGGGGGGCTGCCAACCAAAGCAAAGTCGTTGCAAGAGCTATAGAAACTTCTTCTATAATTTTAGCAACTTCAGGCGTCACCATTTCTTCATCTTCCATTTCCAATGAGTCCATCATGGTAGAAATATACATACGCAATTCATCCAATAAGCGTACTGAATGTGGCAATAGTGGATATTCTCGATAAATATGTGCCAATTCATAGTTACGCACTTTATAAAATTTTTGCGTATTATTGCTTATTTTATTAAGCAATCGAAACATACGACGTTGCGATACTTTATGTTCTTGATGTAAAAGATCGTGGGTCATACTTTTTATAATATCGGCTACATCTACAAATTGTTTTTGCGCAGATTTTTGCACTTCTGCCGCTGCCGATGCCGGCCAAAGCAAGATGGAAACAAGCAAAGCCATCACACTACCAATGCCCAATTCCAGAACCCTGTTTAATCCAAAAAGCCATACATTTTCTTCTTCGGCATGACCTAATAACAACACAAAAACTGCCGTCACCCCTGCAGTACGAAAGCGCTCTTCCCACAATTCTAAAAATGCGCAAATAGGCACCACAATAGCAAGCGCTATTAAGCGCCCTTGCAAGTCAGGAGGCACGATGGATGCTAAAGAAAGCCCCAAAACCACCCCCACCAAGGTACCAAAAAGGCGCAACAAAGATAGCTCTAGGGATGTGGACATGTGCACTTGCATAACCATAAGCGTAGCTAAAGGCGCCCAAAGGCTGTATTCAAGCTGTAATAGTTCTGCCGTGGCGTAGGAAAGAATACAAGCTATGGCTACTTTTATGCTGTATAAGAAGTTTTTAGCGGTGGAAGCCTCCACAAATTTTTGCGGTAATGACTTCCAATAACTAAAACTAAAGGCATGCTTGGAACCTAGCACAAAAGAACGAAATAAGGTGTTCCAAAAGCCGTGTTCTTTATTTTTTCGTAATGGTGACATGGGTATCCTATAAGATGTAGTTCATATTGAATATATTAGAAAAAGCTCATTTAATATATCATTTTCTTGGTCATGCCCCCATCCACCACAATATTGGCACCATTGATAAAATCATTGTCTGGGTGCGCCAAGAAAAGACATACATTAGAAATATCTCGTGGCATGCCTACCCTATTGGAAGGATGAATTTGATGATCATACTCTTCCAATGCATCCCAAGGGCCCGTATGAATATGCCCAGGGCTTATGGCATTTACTGTGATGGGTGTACCTATTAAAGAAACGCAAAGGCTATTGGTCAAGGACACAAGACCCCCTTTGCTCATGCCGTACAATTCCCAATGGGCCATATTTTGGTGCCAACGCGTAGAAGCAATATTAATAATACGCCCATAATCTTCCCCAGAATTTAAGGGGATAAAGGCCTGAGCGCATAAGTAAGCCCCGCGTAAATTCGTTTGTAATACCGCGTCTATCTCTTCTAGGGTCGTATGCGTAATGCTTTTTTCAAAGGCCGAAATGGCACCATTATTGATGAGCACATGGGCCTTGCCATAGTTTTTAGCAATGGAAGCAAAAGCTTTTACAATATCTTGTGGGTCAGATAAATCTGTTTTAATATACTCCACACCGTCTTGCACAGCTTCTACCACATCAAGCACCACCACCCGAAAACCACTTGCCACAAAACGTAAACTCATATCAAGACCCAAACCTTGAGAACCGCCCGTAATAATACATACTTTCATATAGCACCTCCTATAAAAAAACTGTCTACATGTGGCTACCACCAGCGTATCAACAATTTTATAAAAAAGCATACTACGCATTATGCACCAAAAAAGACAGAATAATAAGCTACTTTTATGTAATGTCAAGACACGTCACACAAAAGACATATTCTCTTCACCTCACAGACCATTTGCCTTTTCGCGTGCTTTACTCTATAATCTATAGGCATTCCATCATACAGTAACCCTCTTTGTAAAGGATGTGCCATGCAATTTTCCATCGACTTTTCCGCCATAACTCATATTTTTTCCCGCGCTCAAGAGCAACAAAGAACCTATCTTTTTGAATACGAAGTTTATGAATTACTTGCCCTTTCAGGCGCTGAAACCCCGCCAAAAACCTTGCTTATTTCGCGTAATTCTCGCCCTACTGATGAAGATTTAGCCCAATTTAGCGGTGATAAAATTGTTTTAAAAATTGTTTCGCCCACCATAGTTCATAAAACCGAAGCCAAGGGCGTACGCATTGTACCTTTAAGGCCAGAAAAAGTGCGCTCTGCTGTGCGCCGTATGTTTTATGAAGTCCCCGAAACTTTTGCGCATCTTATAGAAAGAATGCCAGAATATGCGTCAGAACACTATGAAGGGCTTAAAGGGGAAGACTTACTCTATGCTGTGCAAAACGATGTACGCGGCATTATGCTTACCCAGTACATGCCACCAGATTCTCAAGCTTTTGGTAACGAGCTCATTGTAGGTTTGCGCCATAGCCGCGAATTTGGCACCATCATCAGTGCCGGCCTTGGTGGCACTGATACCGAATTGTACGCCAAACGCTTTAGCAAAGGCCAAGCCATTGTGGCAGCCTCTGTGGAAATGGTCGATGGCGAAAGTTTTTTTCAGCTTTTTCGTAAAACTATTTCTTATCAAAAACTTGCCGGATACAGCCGCGGTAGTGGGCGCATTGTCAGTGATGAACAGCTCATCGAATGTTTTGCTTCCTTCATTGAAATGGGTAAGTTTTTTTCTGCCCAAAACCCCGACGCGCCCTTTATTATTGAAGAATTAGAAATAAACCCCTTTGCCTTTTCTGATTTTCGTATGGTACCCCTAGACGGCTTATGCCGTTTTTCCTTACCACATGCTTGCTTGCCCAAACGCCCCATACATAAAATTCATAACCTCTTACACCCCGAACGTATTGGCATAGTGGGGGTTTCTTCCACCAGAAAAAACTTTGGTCGCATGATTTTGGACAATATTATCAGTTCAGGTTTTCCTAAAGAAAATATTGTCCTATTCCACGAAAAAGAAAAAAGTATTGCTGACATTGCGTGCTTGCCAAATATAGAAGCCGTAGACCCCCCTGTAGATTTGTTGGTCATGGCTGTAGGAGCAGAAGCCCTGCCACCTATGATACACAGTATTATTGAACACAATTTGGCCCAATCAGTCATGCTTATTGCAGGTAATATGGGCGAAACAGAACACAGCCAAGAGCGCGCAGAAAAAGTTAAAGAAGATATGCAACGCGGGCATAGCCAAAAAGACGGTGGCCCCATCTTTCTTGGCGCCAATTGCATGGGCGTGGTTTCACATCCGGGAAATTATGATACGTGGTTTATTCCTCGCGAAAAATTCCCCCTTATTCAACGCATGGAACAAGCCCTTCCGGGACAATGCCCACCCCATAGCTATCATAAATCAGCACTTATCAGCCAAAGTGGCGCTTTTATGGTGCATCGCATTAGCCAAATGCCCCAACTGGCACCGGGCTATATGATATCTATGGGCAATCAATCAGACATTACGCTGGGCGATATGTTGCAATACTTTAGCACACATAAAGAGGTTAATGTCATTGCCGTGTATGCTGAAGGTTTTGTTGATGAGGACGGATTAGCTTTCGTGCAAGCGGTGCGTACTGCCGTTCAAGCGGGTAAGGTGGTGGTCTTTTACAAGGCCGGACGTACCCCCGAAGGCAAACACGCCACCAGTGGCCATACAGCTTCACTGGCGGGGGATTATATGGTTTGTGAAAGTTGCGTTAGTGAGGCCGGTGCCATTGTTACCCGCACGTTTACGGAATTCCAAAATGTATTTATGCTGGCCGAACACCTACACCATATGCATATTGGCGGTCGGCGCCTTGCAGCCTTTAGCGGTGCAGGCTTTGAAGCCGTGGGCATGGCAGATTCCATTCAATCCGATGCTTACAGTATGAGCTTGTGCAATTTTAGCCCTGACACACAGCAAAAACTCCGAAATATTTTTATAGAAAATAAGCTGGACTCTTTAGTCAGCGTGCAAAACCCCTTAGACATTAACCCTGCCTCCAACGATAAAATACATATGCAAGTGGCAGAAATATTACTTCAAGATAAAGGTATCGATGCTGTCGTCATGAGTTGTGCCCCGCTTTCTCCTTTTACGCATACCTTGCCGCAAAAAGATGCCCCCTTAAGCATGCACAGCCCTGAAAGCATGGTGTTTTATGTGCAAGAACTTCTTGAGCGCCATGGGGGTAAACTCCCCAAACCGCTCATTGGTATTGTAGATGGCGGCTCATTGTTTCATGAATATAAACAAGCTTTAATGCATCTTGGCATACCCATATTCTCCATATGCGATGAAGCCATTGCCGCCCTTGCGCTGTATATGGAAGCGCGCATTAAAATTTCTCGCCAATTACAAACCCCTCTGACATGCGGAAAGTAAATGATGACACGACATACATATTCTTTTCTCTCCTTACTCTGTATAGTATTTTTACTTACGGCCTGCGCAGCGTCGAACTACGGCGCTGCCTTTGTAAACAAAAAAATTGATGAAGCCATAACATTTCGTGGCTTCATTCAACAAAATATTCCCACAAGCACCTTTACCCTTTACGCTCTTTTGCGTCCGGCACAACCTTCTGGCTCACTACAAGTAACGACGCCAGCACAACAATTATCACAATCATATGCGCAAACGCAAAACCATAACCAACTCCCCTACACACATACTCAGGAAAATGTACAAACCCAAGCCTCGTCGCAAGTACACAATCACGACACGTTACATGTCTATATAGAAGGAGATGGGCAAGCGTGGCTTACGCGCTATCAGCCTTCTTCTGACCCTACACCCACACAAACAACCACATTAAACATTGCACAAAATGACCCCACCTCTGGGCCGGTGCTCTATCTAGCTCGCCCTTGCCAATACGTACACAACTCTCCTCCTTGTGATATGAAGTACTGGACATCGCACCGCTTTGCTCCTGAAGTTATCACAGCCACCAACGAAGCCATAAGTATTGTAAAATCTCAAGTGGGCGCAAAAAAAGTGGTGATAGTGGGCTATTCCGGCGGAGGGGCCGTGGCAGCCTTGGTGGCAGCACAGCGTAAAGCCCTTGGCGATGTGACATTTCTTGGCAGTATTGCGGGCAATTTAGACCTCAAAACATGGGTAGACTGGCATAAAATAAGCCCCCTCACAGGTTCGCTCGACCCCATAGATATAGCCCCACAACTTCGTCATATTCCGCAAAGGCATATGACTAGTCACAACGATTCCATCATCCCACCGCAAACAAATACTACTTTTTGCCAAGCCTTGCAAAAGCCGCACTATTGCATTAGTATTAAAGATATAAAGCATGATGGACCGTGGGAAAAGGCGTGGAATTATCTGTATTAAAAACCTGCACGTAACAACTGGGGGATACTATGCATACAGAAATTGAAAGAAAATTCTTGGTCATAGGCGACGCATGGCGTGAACATGCTGTATCTCACAAATTTTGTCAGGGCTATATTTATTCCGCACACAATTGTTTTGTCCGCGTACGTACCGAAGATACGGCGGCCTTCCTTACCATCAAAGGCCCTAAAGATGGCATTGGACGACCAGAGTTTGAATACCCCATTCCTCTGCACGATGCGCAAGAGCTTTTAGAAAACTTAGCCCATCCACCGCTCATCTATAAAATTCGCCATAAAGTCCCTTCCCCGCCTCATGTTTGGGAAATAGATGAATTTTGTGGAGACAATGCCGGCCTTATTGTGGCAGAAATCGAATTACACGATACCCAAGAAACCTTTGAAAAACCAAGCTGGCTTGGAGAAGAAGTCACCTTTGACGCTCGCTACCGCAATGCTGCCCTTGCCAAAAATCCTTTTTCTCAATGGAAGAAAGGGCAAAAATAGTCATACTTTTTTCATTATGCAGGAATGTTGATATAACAAAAACCATGCGTCCTAAGCCTTATACGCTATGTATAAGGTTTTTTTATTTCATGATACAATGAAAATTTTCCACAAACATTGAAATTTTAAAACAAAAGTATTCTGTTGACATCGAATAATAAATTACTGAAAATAACCCCTTAAAAAATCACCTTACATCACTTTAAAGCTATAAGAAAATTGCTAAAAGCCTGCTATTTTATAAAATTAGCTCTATATTCAAGACGGAGACTGTATGAATTTTACCAACGAAAACCAGCGTATTTTTTTCTGGTTTGGTCTCAGCTTTATTCTGGCAGCGCTCTTTATGTTCCTCTTTTTTAAAGATGTTCACACAAAACTTGAACAAACAGAAATTGAAAATATACGACTCTCAGCCAAGCAACAACAAGCTTCCATCAATGGTTTCATTGCCACCCAGGCTAAAAATATAGCTAGTATGTCCAAATCTCTGCTCATTATTGCTAACAATCAAGAGGCAGTTGCGGAATACTTGCAAATTTTAGAAAACAATCTTGGTATTAGTAGTGTTATTTTTGCAAATACCCATGGTATTGGTCGCCTGTCAAACTTTAAACAAGTCGATGTGGTAGACAGCGAAGCTTTTCAAGCAGCTTTGCAAGGGCGTGTATACGCCACAGCCCCCTTTCAATCGCGCTTTACCGGCAAAGAGGTGCTTGCTGCCAGCTCTCCTATTCTTTTAGAAGATAAAGTCGTTGGCGTAGTTATTGTTGAATACAGCATTGAATTTATTAACGAAAGACTTACCAAGCTTGTGGATGAAGCCGATGAAAAGGGCTATACCGTTGTTATCGATGCCGAAGGTCACGTTGTTACCAGTACCAGTTATAAGCACGAATATTTCACCCCTTTTAGCAATGCCACCTTTCAAAATAGCATAACCTATGAAGAGCTTTTAAAAAATATTCGTACACGAAACCCTCATGGCGGGGGTACTGTTGTGTATATGGATGGCGAAAAACGTATTTTAGAATACCGCCCTATAGCGTTAAAAAATTGGTCTATTTTGGTTGTATCAGAAGATGTTTCAGACACCTTAATTCGTCATATTTCTGATGGCATACGCTATTTACTCATAGCCATTACTATTTCCCTCTTCATCTTTTTAGCAACTATTATGTACCTAAAGCGCAAAGGGGTTCATGATATTGAAACAGTGGCCTTTTATGATGAGCTCACAGGATTGCCCAACCTTGTGGGCTTTAAAGAGCTTGTGCGAAAAGCACTTAAAGAAAATCCCCAAATGCCTTTTATCATGCAAAAGGTAGATATGAAAAATTTCAAAGCCATCAATGAAATGTTTGGGCATGACACAGGCAATGTTGTTATCAAAAAACTTGCTGCAACATTAAAACATATCGACGAGCCGACTCTTATTTGCGCTCGAGTGGGTGCCGATGAATTTTTCATGTTTGCTCAAGATACTTTTTTTAACAAAGATGAAACCTCTACCCTTGCCTATGAGACAAAATTTAAATTACTGATTCCCGAACTTGCCGACCATGAATTTTCGTTTACCTACGGTCGCTATATTATCGAATCTGACGAACACGATGTTTTTGAAATGATAAATAAAACCACTATGGCTCATCATAGAGCCAAAATACTTAATGACAAAAAAATCTACACCTACGATGACAGTTTAAAAAAGCACGTCTTACGTATGGCAGAAATCAATAATAAGCGAAAAAATGGTATAGAAAATAAAGAGTTTAAAGTTTTTCTTCAACCTAAAATACATATTACTAAAAATAAATTGCACGGTGCCGAAGCCTTAGTTCGTTGGATTGAACCCGACGGAAAAATGATTTATCCCGATGAATTTATCCCACTTTTTGAAAAAAACGGTTTTATAGTTCACTTGGATATGTATATCTTGCAACGCGTATGCCGACAAATAAAGCTTTGGCTACAAGCAGGTTATTCTTTAGTGCCCATTTCTGTGAACTTTTCACGAATGCATTTGCAAAATCCTTATTTTGTCCAAGACATTAAAAACATTTGCGATGCTTATGGCAACATACGCCAATATATTGAAGTAGAACTTACTGAGTCTGCTGCTACTGAAAATATACACGAATTTTCAAAAATTTTAGATGATTTGCACGAAGCGGGTTTTTCTGTTTCCATTGACGACTTTGGAGCCGGATATTCTTCGCTGGGTATGCTCAAAAATTTCACCGTAGACGCGCTTAAACTTGATAAAAGTTTTTTTGATGAAAACAAAGATGACTCGCGCGGAGATGTGGTAGTTAAAGGTATTATAAAAATCGCGCGAGCTCTCGACATGAATATTGTGGCCGAAGGCATTGAAACTGCCGATCAAATTGATTTTTTAAAAAGTGTCCACTGCGAAATAGTACAAGGCTATTTTTACGCCAAACCTATGCCTCTCATAGAGTTTGAGCAATCCTACCTAGGAGACCACAATGCCCCGACAAAATAAATTTCCGCTCTGCTATTCTTGGGCAAAAAACATAAAAGCAGCACGTCTTTCCCTTTTAATACAGCAAATGGGCACTTGGACGAAAGAACAATTAAAGCATCTTGCCAAAATCCCTTTTTACATTGTGGTTTTTGCCCTGCTTTTACTTATAGTTATGCTTGGATTTTCTGCTTTTAACGCCAATATACGCACCAATCTAAACATTACAGACAAAGAAAACTTCAGTGCCATGGCCAGCCAAGAACAGGCTGCTTTTAATAGTGTTATTAAAAATACTATTGATTCTTTAACCAGTATTACCAATACGCTGGTAGCCCTTGACAATGATACTCAAGCGAAAATACAATTCTTACACAATATAGAAAAATCTTTTAGCCTTGAAACTATTATTATGGCAGATGTTCATGGCCACGGTATACGTTCCACAGGGCAAGAGATAGATGTAACGTCTTTATTTGTTTTTCAAGAAGGTATGAAAGGCCACGTCACAGCCACAGATATGCACCTTTCACAGTTTACGGGACAAGATGTAGTTTCTGTGAGCATACCCATGCGTGAAGGCGGTAACATTTTAGGTGTCCTCATTGTAGAATACGGCACAAAATTCATTACAGAGCTCTTAGAAAACTATACAGACAGTGCTGGTTCCGCTTTTCTTTTGGATACCAATGGTTTTCCCGTAGCTTCGTCTAGCGATGTTTTTCGCTCATTAAAATTTTTGCAAAAAGCGAAATTCTCTGATGATATGCATTATGAAGATTTTTTACAGCACGCTCTAAAACGACAATGGGGAGGAACAAGTTTTACTCTCAATGGCGAAGAAAGACTTATTGAATATCGTCCCATCAGTATTAATGATTGGATACTTTTTGTCATATCTCGTGATGTCTCTGTCAATCCCGTCCATAAAATTTCTAAAGAAGTACAGCATGTTGCTGGTGGAATGCTCTTTGTATTCCTCTTTTTTTGCGCCTATATTGTTTTTCTAAAACGCAAAACCATTGCAGAAGTGAAATATGTTGCTTTTTATGATGAATTGACAGGACTTTCTAATACGCTTAAATTTAAGCAAGATGTTGAAAGGGCTATTAAAAAATCCCCTAATATGAAGTATGTCATGCAAAAGCTTGATTTAGAAAATTTTAAAGCCATCAATGAAATGTATGATTACGAAACAGGAAATAGAGTTCTTATAAAAATTGCGCAAGCTTTGACACACTTAAGTAACGATTCTTTCTTATGTGCGCGCAATGGCAATGATGAATTTCTTATGTTTTCTGCCTACGGGTTTTTAAACGACAACAGCACCAGAACGGATTTTGAAAAGCATTTTAAACAGCTTTTGCCAGATCTTGCCACCTATGAATTTACCTTCAGATACGGACGCTATTTTGTCCCCAAAGGTGAACGCGATGTGACGGAAATGATAAGCAAAACAACTCTAGCCCATAGCATGGCCAAAAGCCTTGGTCATAGGCACACTTGGGATTATGACGATACTTTTAGGCAAGAAGTACGTCGCCATACCGAGCTTATTAACTTAAGTAAAAACGCCC
>CAYJHX010000001.1:32414-41125 GCA_964369395.1 uncultured Desulfovibrionaceae bacterium | reverse complement strand
CAAACACACAAGACATTGCAGTCAGATAATGTGCCAGACGGTGCGCGATTTTCTAATTTCCATCTCAACAATGTCGTTTAGCTCCCTCCCTGCTGGAGGCAAACACACAAGACATAGTTGTTGCACGTTGTGTCAAACGGTGCGCGATTTTGGCGCTACACTTATCCCCCCCCACAAAAGCCCCAAAGACATTCCTAAAACAATCCTGATACTTTTCCTGTCTTTGTATCTACATCAATATTACGGAAAGAGGGGGAAGACCCTGTCCCTGGCATAAGCATAATATCGCCAGCTACGGGTGCCACAAGGCCGGCGCCGCCAAAATGTAGAAGGTCGCGTATATAGAGTTTCCAGCGCTCGGGTACGCCTTTTTTAGTGGGTACATCTGAAAGGGAGTATTGGGTTTTGACCATGCAAATTCCCAGCTCTTGTGCCGAGGGCAGCGCTTGTAATTCGTTAAGCTTTGCGCGGGCATCTTGAGAGTATTCTACCCCTTCAGCACCGTATACTTCCCATGCTATGCGCTCAATACGCTCGCAAAATGACGTGTCGTCGGTATACAAATAACGAAACTCATTGGGCTCATTACAGGCATCCATGACGGCGTCAGCTAACTCCACAGCACCTTCTCCGCCGTATTGCCAATGTTGAGACACAGCCACACGGGCACCGGCTTGCTGACAAATTTCTTTGACTTTAGCAATTTCTGCAGCTGTATCACTGGCAAAAGCGTTAATACATACCACGGCTGGCACACCAGAAAGACGTACTATATTGATATGATGCAAGAGATTAGCGCAACCACGCTCTACGGCGCCCACATCTTCTTGTTTATAGGCTTCGGGTAAGGGACGTCCCGGTGCAGGGGAGGGAATGCCTCCGTGATTTTTTAGGGCGCGAATGGTGGCTACAATGACAGCAGCATGGGGTTTGAGCCCACTAGCACGGCATTTTAAATTCCAGAATTTTTCATAGCCAATATCAGCCCCAAAACCAGCTTCGGTAATGTGATATTCGCTGCATTTTGTGCCAATATAATCTGCAATAACAGAACTTTGCCCCAAGGCAATATTGGCAAAAGGCCCAGCGTGCACCAGCACAGGTTGGCCTTCCATGGTTTGAATGAGGTTGGGTTTTACCGCTTCTACCATCCATGCCGTCATGGCACCAGCTACGCGTAAATCTTCCGTCGTGATGGGTTTGCCGCTTAGGTCGTGGGCCATAATAATTTTGCCCATGCGTGTGCGCAAATCTTGTAAATCTTTGCTAATGGATAAGATAGCCATGACTTCTGAAGCTACAGCAATATCAAAATGTGATTGCATCATAAAGCCATTGCGATTGCTTCCATTATCCATGCCGATAATGATATTGCGCAGGGCTTGGCAGCAAAAATCCATAACCCAGCCCATGTGCACGCGTGTGGGGTCAATATTAAGACGTTTCATGCCTGAAAGACGTTCAAGGCTGCTATCGTCATAATTACGCTCGTGCTGCATGCGTGCTGTGAGCGCTGTCATGGAAAGATTATGAGCATTCATGACAGCATTGATGTCGCCTGTGAAACCAAGCGAATAAGGGGTTAGGGGAATGCATTGTGCAAGCCCTCCACCGGCAGCGGATCCTTTGACGCCCATGGTGGGCCCTCCGGAAGGCTGGCGTATGGCGGCAGAAGCGCGTTTACCGCGTTTGCCAAAACCTTGAGTCAGGCCAATGGTGGTGGTGGATTTTCCTTCGCCAAGGGGGGTAGGAGTAATGGCGGTGACAATAATATATTTGCCGTTGGGGCTTTTATCTAGCCTTTGTAATGCCTTATTGTAGTCAATTTTGCCAATATGATGGCCATGAGGCAATAATTCTTGCTCTTCAAGGCCCATTTCTCTGGCAATATGGGTAATGGGGGCCATATGTTCTTCGGCTGCTGCGGCGAGTTGCCAATCGGCATGGGTAATAGGGTCAAGTTTCATAGTATACCCTCTTTTACTGTATAATAACACTTGGTCGTGCGCCCTGCACGACACAAGCTATCAAAAGTGTCGTCTGCGACGGAAGTGAATTCCGCCTTGCTTCCTTGCGGGGGGTACCCGCGTCCTGCGGCTGATGATGATAGCCGCAGGTAGATCTTTTTTTCAGTGTTGACTGCTATGCGTCCTCGATTTGATGCGACATAATAGCGAGCAATAATTTTGCTGTATATGTTTTATCAAATTGCGCTTCGTTGGCGGCCAACTCTTTGGCGGCTTCTTCCATATTTTTTTGACCAGTATAAGGACGTTCAGCAATCATGGAAGAAAAAGCGTCGGCCACGGCGCATATTCTGCCTACAATATTGATTTGGCTACCTTTCAAACCTTGTGGATAACCAGAGCCATCAAGCCGTTCATGGTGCTCCATAATGGCATGGGATAATTCATTGAAGGCCAAGTCAATTTTTTGCATGATTTTAAAACCCACAGTAGGGTGGGTATTTACTTTACTGCGTTCGTCGGTGGTGAGGCGTTTATTTCTTTGCAAGATAAAGGGAGGAATTTTTGACATACCCAAATCGTGCAAAAAGAAAGACAGCGCCATACGATCAAAGCCACGCCGTGTGATATTGGCTTCTTCGGTGCTTTCAAGCCAAAGCCACAGGCCAATAACCATGGAGTTGAGCGCATGGTTACCTAAGGAATATCCCCTAGGTAACCGGCGCATAAAGACTTTTAGACGAAAGCGGTCTTGCCATATCCACTCGGTGGTGGCCATAAGCGCTTCATACATAGGTGCAAAGTTTGCCTTTACCGGACTTTCGCTAAAGGTATTATAGTGCATAGTAAGGGAGCGAATGCAAAGCTCAGCCACTTCCCCTTCTTTTAAATTACTGTCTTGTAATATAATATCAAGCTGTTTGATAATATATTCAGAGTAATGAGGAAAGTCTGATCGAGCCACAAAAAGATTGCCCTCTTTGCACAAGTTTTGCACTTCTTCTACTTGCTCATTGCTCAAGCGCTGCTCACGATGACTGTACGGCTGTAATACGGCAATGCTTTCGTTAAAAACATACAAACCGATGGGCAGACGAAACTTGGGAAAGGAGTTTAAAACCTCAGGGCTAATTTGATAATACTCCTCAGTAATATCATTTGGAACAGTTGCAGAGCTTTTACGAGCCATAATTACTTCCAGAATACTTTTACAAGGTTGGTGCCGCGACGGTTGCCGCCGGCTTTTTGTTTTTGGCCTGCAGTAATGATGATACGATCATCGGGGTGAAAGGCGGCATTTTTCAAAATAAAGTTTTCGCAGCGCATAGTATGGCTTTGTTCTTCTTGTGGGTTGTGAATAAAAACAGGCTCTACGCCCCAAGAAAAGTTGAGAGCCTTAAGAGCTTCTTTTTCGGGAGTTAAGGCATATATTTTTTGTGGAGGACGTACCGCCGCTAACTGCCGTGCAGAAGAACCGCTCATGCTGTGCGACACAAGGGCTGCGGCTTTGGCTTTATCGGCCAAAAGGCAAGCGGAATAGGCTAAGTGTTCTTCCATGCCTTTGTGTTCTCCAGGGGCTTTAAGCTCATGGCGTTCAATAATAAGCTGTTCAGCTTGCCTTGTAATTTCACGCATATAGGTAACTGTTTCCACGGGGAAACTGCCCATGGCTGTTTCTTCGGATAGCATAACGCAATCGGCTCCGTCTAATACGGCATTGGCTACGTCAGTAGTTTCTGCGCGGGTAGGGGCGGGGCTATTGACCATGGAAAGAAGCATTTGCGTGGCCACAATAACGGGCTTAGCGGCTTTATTGCATGTGGCAATGATTTTCTTTTGGATGGTAGGCAACATGGGTAGTGGGCATTCTACACCAAGGTCTCCACGAGCCACCATAACGACATCGGCCTCGCGTAAAATTTCTTCTAATCTGTCCACGGCTCCTTGGCGCTCAAGTTTTACTACCACAGGAATATTTTTACCGGCTGCAAGGATGATGTTTTTGGTTTCAATGACGTCTTCTGGTGTTTGCACATAAGAAATCGCCACAGCGTCCACACCTAAAATAAGCCCTTGGGCAAGGTCTACTTTATCTTTTTCGGTAAGGGCAGGTACTTTAATGGTCTTGCCAGGCAATGCCAAGCCTTTGCGAGAAGTAATAAGGCCGGAGTTGTGGGCTTCTAAGATGACAAGGCCGTCATTTCGTCTAGAGTCTACTTTAAATTGCAAACCGCCGTCGGCAAGCACCAAGCGGTCGCCGGGGACAAGGCTTTCCATGATAATCGGATGATCAAAAGGCAGATAAGGCATTTCTTCGGTATATTGGGCACTGGGGCCAAGAAGCAACTGCATACCTTTTTCTACACTGATAGAAGGGTCACCCTGTAACACACCCAGACGAATTTTAGGCCCAGAAAGGTCTTGCATAATGGTAAGTGGAATACGGGTGCTTTCTTCTACTTCGCGAATATGTTTAATAATATCAATAAATTTTGAAGCGTCGCCGTGGGAAAAGTTTAATCGGAAAATACGCACACCCGCAAGGGCTAGTTCCATAATTTTTACCTTGCTATTAGAAGCAGGTCCTATGGTAGCAATGATTTTTGTTTTCATAACAGTCCTTTATTTTTTGTTTATTGTGGCTTTTCTGAAAAATACGTACTTATTTTACTGAGAGCATGTTTTTTGAAAGAAGACGATTGTTTTTTGATAAGAGCATACAACAGCGTATATGCAATCCTTATGATACAGACATGTCATGATAGGGGGAACGCTCTAAATTTTCAAGAAAATTATGCGTATGAAAGATTTTTTTTGTAATTGTGCCATCTTTGCATATTTAACACAATAAAATCGCAGACAAAGAAAATATTTTTTTTCTTCCCCAAATCTTACCAGTAAAACGTGATGGGAGAAAATCTTCCTTTCCCTGCAAAATCTTTTTTATACCATATTGAATTTATATGTTTTCTTGCTGCTATGTTCAAAGAGATATTGTGCCTTGGTATTTTCTTTCCTTTGCCTCTCATGTTGACAGGTGGGTAATTGTGGTGCATAGGTGGTAAAAAGTGGTGCAAAGTGGGAGAAGGTGGAAATGACGGGCTTTAAGAGTTCCAATAGAAGTGTTGACGCAAAAGGGCGTCTTATGCTTCCCGTAGAATACAGGGAAACTCTTGCCGCACATTCTGATTCTGGTGGCTTTGTGCTGACTATTATCTACGATCGCCTCACCGCTTATATGCCTGAAGAATGGCAAAGCATTCATGATGCACTAGCTACTATCAAAAAGCCTTCCAGAGATATGCGAAATTTTATTAGTAAAACCTTGGGCCTTGCTGAAGAACTCATACCCGATGCTCAAGGGCGCGTACGTTTGTCTCAATCGCTTATGCGTGCAGGCAGAATTACCAAGGATATTCAGTTAGTAGGTAAAGGTTCTCGATTTGAAATTTGGGATCAAGCAGAATTTGATGGGCTCATTGTAGAAGATGTGTCTGAAGAACTTGCTGCCCTTGATGTTTCTTTATAATTAGGGGGTCATCATGACGACAATGCAAAAAACGCATGATGCAGCCCACGTGCCTGTATTGGTAACGCAGGTGCTAGAGGCTCTTTCCCCCAAGGCTGGCGGACGCTATTTGGACGGTACGTTAGGGCTTGGTGGGCACAGTCTTGCTCTTTTACAGTCGGCAGAAAATATAGAACTGTGTGGTCTTGATAGAGACATACAAGCCCTAGAGCGAGCCAAGGAAAATTTACAAGACTTTGGGGAAAAAGTACATTTTTTTCATAGTCGTTACAGTCAGTTTGAAGCCGCCCTTGATAGTCTTGGCTGGCAACAACTCGACGGCGCCCTCATTGATATTGGCGTTTCTTCTATGCAAATTGATAAGGCCGAGCGGGGGTTTAGCTTTCATGCAGATGGCCCACTTGACATGCGCATGGATCAAGATACGCATGCTTCGGCCTGGCATGTGGTAAATAGAGAACGCTTTGAATTTCTTAAAGATATTATTCAGCGCCTTGGTGAAGAGCCGCAAGCCGGCCGCATTGCCAGAGCCATTGTCAATGCCAGACAAAAACATCCCATAGATACCACAGCACAATTGGCAGATATTGTTTATAACGCTTATCCGGCGGCATGGCGGGCTAAGGCGCGTAATCATCCGGCTACGCGTACCTTTCAAGCGCTACGCATGACGGTAAATGATGAGCTTGGCGAATTGCAAAGCTTTTTGGATGCCATTTTGAGTCGCCTGAAAGTAGGTGGGCGTTTGGCTGTTATTTGTTTCCACTCGCTGGAAGATCGCATGGTGAAACAAAGCATGCGTCACTGGGCCGAGGGGTGTCGTTGTCCTCGGCATATTCTCCGCTGTGTTTGCGGGCATGAGCCGGAAGTGCGTATTTTATTTAAAAAACCTGCCACGGCTACGGCGGAAGAGCTGCAATACAATTCGCGCGCCAGTAGCGCTAAGCTTCGCGCCATAGAAAAATTGACTGAGGCCGTATGATTTTAGAAAGCGACAGACGCGGATGGCTTCTTTGTATAGTGGTGGGCATACTTTCTGCCATGGTCATGACCTTGGTATTGGTATGGGTAAACATTGAGCGCACGGATATAAGTTATTTTTTTAATTCGCTCCAAGTGGATTTACGGGAAAAAAAAGCTCATAGGGCAAAACTTGAGGTGGAAAGAGAATATTTGCTTTCTCCGCGAGAGTTGGGGCGCAAGGCAGAAAAGTTGGGTTTGCATAAGCCCAAGGCCGGACAGATACGTTGGCGTGATGACATTTAGGATGACGCTTGGTCGCACGTCCTCTGCGACACAAGCTATCGCAAGCGCCGCCTGCACATGGAATGAATCCATGTTTGGCTTTGGCTTGCTCCCTGCGGGGCTTGCTACATCCTGTAGCAGAATTGCATGTAGGATGATGCGGGGCACACGTCCTACACATAAAGAATGAGTATTAAGTAATTTAGGTATATATATGCTGTCAGCACAAAGAAAAACACGAAATACACGCGATACGTCCCGCACGTCTCGTTCGCGCACAGGTGCCCAAGGGACATCTGCGTACGGAGGCAATGTGGGCAGTGTAGGCAGCAGCGTAAGTGGCAGACAAAGAAGTGTTCCGCCGCCGTCGCAAAGGCGAAAAAATACTGTGCAGGCACCACGCACCGCACAAACACGAGGTTCCAAAGCGCAAAGCACATCGTGGCTTAGTAGAACAAGATTGCACCTTTCTAAGCTTAACTGGGGGCTTATACGCATTAAAACTGTGGCGGTTGTTTTTATCTTATTGTGGTTTGTATTGTGGGGTAGAGCGTGGCAAGTGCAAGTGCTGGAAGGGTCGCGTTTGGCAGATCAAGCCTCACGCCAGCATATGTCTTCAGTATTGGTCACGGGTAAGCGCGGTGCCATCGAAGATAGACATGGGCAAGTATTAGCCCGTTCTGTAGAAAGCCGTTCCGTCTATGTGCGCCCTCAAGAAGTGCAAAATGCCAAAGCGACTGCTCAAATTTTGGCTCCATTACTGAAAAAATCGGCGCCAGCATTGGAAAAGCAATTGGGCAATAAAAGCCGTAAATTCATTTGGATTGCTCGCAAGGTCGATGACAAAACGGCGCAAGCTGTACAAAGTGCAAACCTCGCCGGTATTGGTTTATCTAAAGAATACAACCGAGTGTATCCCTTTAAGCAAATGGCAGGGCACTTGCTTGGTTTTGTGGGCGTCGATGATCAAGGCCTAGAGGGCATAGAACGCTCTTTTGATAAAGAGCTGGCCTCGGTGCCGGCGCGGCGCACTGTACAAAGAGATGCTCTTGGACGACGCTTTTTTATGCAAGCCGAAGGGCAAGCGGAACCTACAGGTAAGACGGTACGCTTAACGCTAGACTCGCAAATGCAATTTTTTGCTGAAGAGGCCATTACTCGCGCTGTGGAAGAATACAAAGCGTCATGGGGAGGTGTCTTGGTGGTGGATGTGGAATCTGGTGATATTGTGGCTTGGGCACAATACCCTTTCTTCAACCCCAATGCCTATACCTCGTATACGCCCAGTCAATATCGTAATAGGTTGGCCACCGACGCTTTAGAGCCCGGTTCCACACTCAAGCCCTTTTTGGTGGCGGCGGCCATACAAGAAGGTATTGTAAACAGAAATACGATGTTTGATTGTGAAAATGGCCGTTGGAAGACCAAAAGTATTACCATCAGTGATACTTCAGTGCATAAAAATCTTACGGTGTCAGAAATTTTACGCTATTCTAGTAATATTGGTGTAGCCAAAATAGGCCAAATGTTAGGGGCGCAGCTTTATCATAAGTATTTGACGAAATTAGGCTTTGGTGTGCGTACTGTGGTGCCCGTGGCAGAGCACAAAGGTATTGTGCGTAACTATCGCCAATGGGCCGAAGCAGATTTATTAACGGCCTCTTTTGGGCAAAGTGTTTCGGTAACGGGTTTACAAATGGCGCAAGCCTACCTCACCCTTATCAATGATGGTGTGTATAAGCCTTTACGTTTGGTTATAGATGAACAAGCGCCGAAACCCAAATCGTATAGGGTATATCGTACCGATGTGGCCCGTACTGTTACCAGAATGTTGCGTGATGTGGTGCAAGAAGACGGTAGCGGTAAAAGGGCGCGTATTGAAGGCGCTTTGGTGGCCGGAAAAACCGGCACAGCTCAAAAGGCTGATAAAAAAACCGGAACCTACGGCGAGGGGCGTTTAGCCTCTTTTG
>CAYJHX010000001.1:17581-32314 GCA_964369395.1 uncultured Desulfovibrionaceae bacterium | reverse complement strand
TAACGGCAGATTCTCGTGCGGTGCGCCCCGGCGATGTGTTTGTAGCCATCAGTGGCAGTGAAGCGGACGGTGCCCAGTACATTGCGTCGGCTTTGCAAGCAGGTGCGGCTTATGTGGTATGCTCTGCTGTGGCTAAGCTAAATTTGAATCATAGCCTTGAGGGGCAAATGACACATCGTTGCGTTATGCACGAGTCGCCACGTACAGCGTTGTGGCAATTGGCCTCTGCCTGTTATGGTACCGAAAATATTTGGCAAGATATGCGGGTTGTTGGTATTACGGGAACCAATGGAAAAACCACCTCTTCTTATCTTTTAGAGCATTTGTTCACCCATGCTGGCTATAAAGTGGGGGTTATGGGTACAGTAAATTATCGCTGGCCCGGTCATGAAGAAGCCGCCTCTTTAACCACACCGGACAGCGTCACCGTGCATCGTATTTTAAAAGCCATGTACGATGCCAAAGTGCAAGTGGTCATTATGGAAGTATCTTCTCACGCCCTTGAGCAAGAAAGGGTGGGCGGCATAGATTTTTCCGGCGCTATTTTCTGTAATTTGACGCAAGACCATTTGGATTATCATCAGAACATGGCTACATATTTTGACGCCAAGGCGAAGCTTTTTACCCATTACCCTTTGGCTGATAAAGCCCTTGCCATCAATGTGGATGATGTATGGGGCGCCCAATTGGTGCAAGAGCTACAGCAGGCAAGGACAAAGCTTGAGGGGTATTCCTTTGGGTTGAAAGACGAAGCCAACCCTGTGCGCGCCACGCAGCATGTGCAAGGGGAAATTTGCGCCATGTCCACCAAGGGCTTGCAGTTGAAAATGACTTTACAGGATGCATTGCATCCCGCAGCTGAACAAAAAACGTGGACGTTGCACTCTCCGCTGGTAGGCGCCTTTAATGCCTCCAATTTGTTGGCAGTACAAAGTCTTGCCCTTGGTATGGGCTTAAGCGTGGAAGATTTGCACTATTTGTCTTCTTTTGGCGGTGTGTGCGGGCGCTTAGAGCGTGTAGATAATGCGCAAGATGTGGCCGTATTTGTGGATTATGCCCATACACCCGATGCTTTGACCAATGTGTTGCAAGCTTTGCAAGGTGCCGGATTTACAAAAATTATTACTGTTTTTGGTTGCGGTGGCAATAGAGACAGAACCAAACGCCCACTCATGGGGGCTGCCGTAGCAGAATTAACGCAAGTGGCTATGCTCACTTCGGATAATCCGCGTTTTGAAGAGCCCGAAGCCATTTTACAAGATGTGTTGCCTGGTTTGCAAAATAAGCCCGGTTTGGAAATTTATGTGGAGGTAGATCGCCGCGTAGCTACGGAAAAAGCACTAGATTTGTTGCTCGCCTCCGATGCTAAGGCCGCTGTACTGATTGCCGGTAAAGGGCATGAAGATTACCAAATTATTCAAGGGGTCAAGCATCCTTACAGCGATCAGTTGACCGTGCAGGAAATTCTTTCATGCAAGCAAGTCTAGGTCAATTATGCGCCATGTTGGGCGTTCCCGTGGTTGCTGCTACAGAAGAGGGAGATATTCCCGATGGCTGTAGTCACGATGCCGGCCCAAAAGATACTTGTATGCCTCAGCCTTGTGGCGGTGGCTATTGCGTGGGCGGGAAAGGCAAAGAGCAGATAGAAATTTCTTCTGTATGTCGCGATACGCGGGACGTGACCCCCGGTGCTCTCTTTGCTTGCATTAAAGGCGAGCGTTTAGACGGGCATCAATTTGCGGCTCAAGCGGTGGAAAAAGGCGCTGTGGCCCTGTTGGTGCAAAAACCCCTTACGGGCGCTGTAGAGCAAAGTGTGCCGCAAATTGTGGTGCCTGCGGCTACAGGTCTGGAAGATGCTACCGTAGAAGCCCTTGGCAGGCTGGCTCACGCTTGGCGCCAGCTTTTTGCGCAGAAAGGCGGCAAGGTGGTGGCGGTGACGGGCAGCGCGGGCAAAACCACGTTGAAAGAAGTGCTAGCCGATGTTTTGCAAAGTACAGGCAAAAAGGTTGCCCGCAATGTGCTGAATTATAATAACCTCATTGGTATGCCTCTTTCGGTGCTTGCCAGTACTGGGCAAGAAGATTTTTGGGTTATGGAGGCAGGTATCAACTTGCCGCACGAAATGGACGTACTGGGCTCTATTTTAGCACCCGACGTGGCCATAGTGCTTAATGTGGGCGTAGCTCATACGGAAGGCTTGGGAGAAAAAGGCGTGGCGTGGCATAAGGCTCGTCTTTTGGCTCATGTGGCAAAGGGCGGTGCCGCTTTTGTGTGCGCCGATTATCCTGATTTGCAACAGCATGCCCAAGAAAATTTTCCTGCTGTGCGTTATTTTTCGGGGCAGGGCACTCCTTGTGCCCCTTGCCACATGTCCGGAAGTTTTGTGACAGCGGCCTATGCCGGACGGGTCAGCGGGGAAAATGAAAGCGGCAAATACAGCGTGCGCTTGCAATTTGACGCTAGTGGTGGCGGTCAACGCTTTGATATAGCAGCGCCTTTTTACGGTTCTTATGGGGCGGAAAATGTGGCGGCGGTGGTGGCGGTGGCCTTACATTTGGGTATGGACGTTTTGAACATACAGCAGGCGTTTAAAGCGGTTACTTTGCCCAAACAGCGCTTTCAAGTGCAAAAAGTAGGCTCGTGGCGCCTCATTGACGATAGCTACAATGCAAACCCTCTGTCCATGCAACGCATGTTACATGCTGCTTTGGAGATGGCCGAAAAAGATCCGTGTTATGCGGTGCTGGGGGCCATGGGGGAATTGGGTAAAGAAGCGGAACATGAGCACAGACAGTTAGGTAAATTTTTAGCCCAAACGGGTATACAATATATTTTCTGGAAAGGCCCCTACGCTGATATGGTAGAAAAGGGACTGAAAGCAAAGAAATTTAGCGGGGTGTTTTACCCTGTACGCGATGCAGCAGATTTTTTAGAACAGTGGCAAAATCTTGCTGTGTTGACACCTTTGGCAGCGGGTACGGTGCTTTTTAAGGGGTCACGTTCCAATGCATTGGAACAGCTGGTGGAAGTGTTGCGCCTCCATGTACAAAATACCGCAACTGGTAGTTAAGAAATAAGGAATATTCATGTTATATCATCTTCTTGTACCTTGGGCCACCGAATGGACAGCACTGAATGTCTTTCGCTACATTACCTTTCGCTCGGCGTGGGCATTGGTGACGGCTCTTGTGATCTCCATTGTGGTGGGGCCCATGTTCATACGCTGGTTGCGCCGTTTAAAATTTGGCCAACCCATCCACGAAGATGTAACAACGCATATTTCCAAGGCCGGCACGCCCACCATGGGTGGTTTGTTGATTATTTTCAGCCTTACGGTAAGCGCGCTCTTATGGGGAGACTTGCGTAATATTTACCTGTGGTTGGTGCTCTTTGTTTTTTTGGGTTTTGGCCTTGTGGGTTTTATTGACGATTATGTCAAGATTCGGGCTAAAAATAATAAGGGTATCCGCCCCTTAACCAAGGTGCTTGGGCAACTGGTGGTGGCAGGCATTGCCATAAGTATTTTGGTTATGCAGGACGATTTTACAACCACATTAGCAGTGCCCTTTTTCAAAGATATTAACCCTGATTTAGGTTGGTTATATGTTCCCTTTGCCATTGTGGTGGTCATAGGCGCCTCCAATGGGGTGAATCTTACCGACGGGCTGGACGGCCTTGCCATTGGGCCTACCATCGTGGCGGCGGCAGTGCTTTCTGTTTTTATTTATGTGACAGGAAACTTAAATTTTTCTAATTACTTACTCATTCCTTATATGGCTGGTATGGGCGAAGTAACGGTGTTTTCTGCAGCGCTTGTGGGAGCCGGTTTGGGCTTTTTGTGGTACAATGCTTACCCCGCCCAAGTCTTCATGGGCGATGTGGGCTCTTTGAGCATTGGCGGCGGCCTTGGTTTCCTAGCTATTTTATGTAAGCAAGAATTGCTCTTAGCCTTGGTAGGCGGTCTTTTTGTCATCGAGACTTTATCGGTGATTTTACAAGTGGGATATTTTAAATGGAGTGGTGGCAAACGCATATTTCGCATGGCGCCTTTGCACCATCACTATGAATTGAAAGGCGTTCCGGAATCAAAAATCATCATTCGATTTTGGATTACTTCGGTACTTTTAGGTTTTGTGGCCCTTTCCGTATTAAAGCTTCGTTAAAAAAGGATACAGTATGACGGCAACGCACACCATCGCCCCTCTTTTACGCCTTCCACAGGCCGGCCAAAAGGCGCTTGTTATTGGCGCCGGAAAATCCGGTTTGGCTGCGGTGCGTTTGCTGGTCAGTACCAAGGTGCAAGTGACTCTTTTGGAAAGTGCAGTCATACAAGACAGCGTGCAAGCAGAAATGCACAGTCTTGGAGTGGCGGTCATTCAAGGGCCCTTGAGTACAGAAGTTTTTGCGGGGCAAGAGTATATTGTGCCTAGTCCGGGTATTCCCGTGGCTAAGGTGAAAAAACTTGTGCCCACAGCGCAGACAACAGAAGTGCTGGCGGAAATGGAGCTGGCCTCACGCTATTTGCAAGACGAGCCTATACTAGCCGTAACGGGTACCAGCGGTAAAACCACAACGGTATCTTTGGCAGCGGCCATGCTAGAAGCGGCAGGTAAGAAAGTATTTTTAGGTGGAAATATCGGTACCCCCTTAAGCGAATATGTATTGGAAAGAAATGTGCGTGGACACAAGGCCGATGTGCTTGTTCTAGAAGTGTCTTCTTTTCAATTGCAAGGGTGCAGTTCTTTTGCGCCGCATGTGGCCATGCTTTTGAATATTACAGAAAATCATTTGGATTATCATGAAGATATGCAAGAGTATATAGACGCCAAAATGCAACTTTTTGCCAGCCAAAAGGCGCAAGATGTGGCCATTTTTCCTTTAGCCTTACAAGAGACATTTGCGAAGTACCCTGTGTCTGCCCAGAAAGTCTTTTTTGATACAGATCAAGGCAATTTTCCGGAAAGAATGCTCTTAGGGGCGCATAATGCCGTAAATATAGAAGCGGCGTGGCAAGCGTGTAAGCCTTTTGGCATATCTTTAGAAGCCGCCCGCAAGGCCGTGGCAAGCTTTGCCCCCTTGGCTCATCGTCTAGAAAAAGTACGAGACGTGCGCGGTGTGCTGTATGTAAACGATTCTAAATGTACCACCGTGGATGCCATGCGTGTGGCCTTAGAAGCTTTTGATAGTCCCATCATTTTGTTGTGCGGCGGTAAATTTAAAGGCGGCGACTTGCCTTCCTTGTGTCCGCTTTTACAGAAAAATGTTAAGAACGTAGTGCTTTTTGGGGCTAGTCGAGAATATTTTGAAAAGGCTTGGGGGCATATGACACATATTACTCCCATGCCTTGGTTTGCGACGTTGGCTGAGGCTGTGCAGCATGCGCAAGTTCTTGCCAATACAGGTGATATTGTTCTTTTGGCACCAGCTACGGCTTCGTTTGACTTGTATACCAGTTATATTAAGCGCGGAGAAGATTTCAAAGCCATTGTGGAGGGTCTGTTATGAGTCAGCTCCTCGATAAGTTACAAGGTAAGCGCCGCCAAAGAAATACCAGTCGTGACGTATCTCCCGCTTCCGGTAAAGGCGCAGCGGCAACGGCAGCAAAAAAGTCTACTGCGGGTACTGTAACCTTAGGTTCTTTTGACTGGTGGCTTTTTGCTATTATTCTTACCTTGCTAGGTTTGGGTTTGATTATGGTATTGAGCGCCAGTGGCGTGGTAGCTGAAAGAATCAATGGCGATAAGTATTACTTTTTCATGCGCCAGCTTCTCTTTACCTGTGTGGGCGGCGCTATATTTTGGGTGGCCGCCATGATGCCGCGCTCTTTGCTCTATAAATTGCAATATCCTGCATTGCTAGGTGCTTTTGCCCTTTTGGCGCTTACCCTAACGCCCTTGGCACCCACCATCAATGGAGCCTCACGCTGGTTACAGATTGGGGGTTTTTCTCTACAACCCATGGAATTTGTAAAGATAGCTTTAGTATTTTACTTGGCCTACTTTATGAGTTCCAAGCAAAATCATATTAAGAGTTTTACCCGCGGTGTGGTACCGCCCTTCTTGGTTACAGGGGTATTGTGCTTTCTTTTGCTTTTACAGCCAGACTTTGGCTCGGCGGTAGTGCTAGCAGCCTTACTCTTTTTTATGTGTGTAGCCGGGGGCACGCGTTTTATTTATTTGTTTATTTCTGTCGGCTTAGCCATAGCAGGCGCCGTGGCTTTGGCTGTGTCGGCTCCGTATCGTATGCGCCGCCTCACTGCTTTTATGGATCCTTTTAAGGATGCACAAGACACGGGCTATCAATTGGTGCAATCATTATATGCCTTGGGTTCCGGCGGCTTTTGGGGCGTAGGTGTGGGCGCTAGCAAACAAAAAATGTTTTATCTGCCGGAAGCGCACAACGACTTTATCATGAGTGTATTGGGCGAGGAAATGGGTTTTGTGGGCTTTACCATGGTTATGGTGCTTTTTGGCTTACTTTTTTGGCGGGCCTATCTCATCATCATTGGTCAAGAGGTTATGCGCGATCGTTTCACCGCCTTTGGCATTAGCCTCATTGTGGCTCTTGGTGTGGTGCTAAATTTGGCTGTAGTTATGGGCGTTGCACCGCCTAAAGGGGTACCCATGCCCTTATTTTCTTACGGGGGCAGTAGTTTGGTGGCTACCTTATTGTGTATGGGTTTACTTATGAATTTTTCGCGCACCACCAAAAAAGTGCGCAAAGGAACATCTTCGGGAATATTGTCCTCGCGAGAAAAGGGGCAAGAAAAGGGTAGGCGAAGTATGACAGCGGGGGCAAAAAAACCTTCTGCACCTGCTGATCCATCATCGTCTTCTGGCTCTTTCGGTTCTGCCGGCTCCTCTGGTATGTCGGGGGCAGGCGCGCCACCTTTGGTGAGCGCCACATAAAAGGATATAGTATGCATAAAGTGTTATTAACCACGGGGGGAACCGGTGGTCATATTTTTCCCGCGTTGGCGGTGGCTGAAGCTTTACAAGATATGACGCAAGCCCAAATACTTTTTGTGGGCTCGGAATACGGCCCCGAAAAAGATCTTGTGCACAAGGCCGGCATTGACTTTATCGGCTTGCCTGTGCGCGGTATTTTAGGTCGCGGCATGCGTGCCGTGAGCGCCGCCATCAATATGGGGCGTGCTGTTTTTGAAGCTAATAAAATAGTCAAATATTTTAAGCCAGATGTGGCTTTGGGCTTTGGGGGCTATGGCGCCTTTGCTTCCATGATGGCTGCAAAATTTAATAGAGTCCCCACTGCCATTCACGAGCAAAATGCCGTAGTGGGGATGAGTAATAAAGTTTTGGGCAAATTGGTGGACAGAATCTATACCTCTATGCCCATTACTCAAGGTTTTGCCGAGCAAAAGTGCATTTTGACGGGAAATCCTGTACGCAGTGAAATTGCTCGCGTGGCCAGCATGCCGCACAGCTTTGACGGCAAACGTTTGCTCATTGTGGGTGGCTCGCAAGGGGCTAAGGCCTTAAACGATATTATTTTAGAAAATTTAAGCTACTTACAGGCTTTACAGGTGCAGTTGTGGCACCAAACGGGTGCGCAAGAATACGAACGTGTGCGTGCAGCCTACGACAAAATAGGTGTGGATAGTTCTAGAGTTATGCCTTTTGTCAATGATATGGCCGAAGCGTATGCATGGTCAGATCTTGTGCTTAGCCGCTCTGGTGCCAGTACCGTGGCAGAGCTTGCCGCGGCGGGACGGGGCGCGTGTTTTGTGCCTTTCCCTTTTGCAACTCACGATCATCAAACAGCCAATGCCAAGTTATTGGCAGATTTTGGGGCGGCAAAAGTCTATGAGCAAAGCTCACTTTCTGAAAAGGACATGATGGAAGATTTGGTGGATTTATTGCAAAAGCCTAGCGCCTTGCGCAGTATGGCAGAAGCCGCACACACACAAAGTAAGATGCAGGCAGCCCAAGAAATTGTGCGACAATTACAGTATTTGACTAGCCATTAAAATCTTTCTTGGTGTCATAATAAGAGACCACACATAATGAATTGTGCAAAGCTCTTATGAAGAAAGTACTGCCTTTGAAGGCGTAGCACGAGATGCAGTAGTAGATAAAGTAAAAATACATTTAAGAACGCAATAAGAGCAAGGTATAAGTAGGGGAATATGCAAAAAGTACGTGGCATTCATATGGTGGGCATAGGCGGTTCTGGCATGAGCGGCATAGCAGAAGTTTTATTAAATTTAGGCTATTCTGTGTCTGGTTCCGACCAAAGTAATTCACCCACGGTGCAGCGCTTGCGCAATTTGGGGGCGCAAATAGAGCAAGGGCATGCAGCAGAAAATGTGGGTGAAGTGCAGGTGCTGGTGCGTTCTACAGCCATTGCCGATGACAATGCAGAAATTGTCGCTGCCAAAGAAAAGAAAGTGCCTATTATTCCACGTGCAGAGATGTTGGCAGAACTTATGCGTCTGCGCCAAGGTATTGCCATTGCCGGCACTCATGGAAAAACCACGACGACGTCTTTAACCGCTACTATTTTTGATGTGGCCGGTAAAGACCCCACGGTGATTATTGGCGGCTTGCTCAATGCCTATGGGGCCAACGCCCACTTAGGGCAGGGGGAATATCTCATTGCTGAGGCTGATGAATCTGATGGTTCTTTTTTGTGCTTATTTCCCATTATTAACGTGGTGACCAATGTGGATTTGGATCATGTGGATTTTTACGAAAATATAGAAGAAGTGGACGCCGCCTTCATTTCTTTTATGAATAAAGTTCCTTTTTACGGTTGCAATGTGGTGTGCGGCGATGACGCTGGCGTGCAACGCTTGTTGCCCCATATCAAGCGACCGGTATTGACCTATGGCTTTGGTGAAGATATGGCCTTGCGCGCCAAGATTATAGCTTGCGGCGCAAAATCTTGCTTTGAAGTATTTCTTCATGGCAAAAGTCTTGGGGTTATGGAATTGGGCCAGCCTGGAAGACATAATGTTCTCAATGCTTTGGCAGCTATTGGTGTGGCCTTGGAAGTGGGTATCAGTGCAGAGCAATGCCAAGAAGGTTTGGCACGCTTTGGCGGTGTAGGACGCCGCTTTGAATATAAAGGCGAAAAAGATGGCGTTATTGTCATTGACGATTATGGCCATCATCCCATTGAAATTGCAGCCACTCTTTCCACTGCAAAGCAGGTATATCCCGACAAACGTTTGGTGGTGGCCTTTCAACCCCATCGCTTTACGCGCACCCAAGCTTTTTTTGGAGATTTTTGTAAGGCCTTTGAAGGTGTGGATAAATTGTATTTAAGCGAAGTGTACGCTGCCAGCGAAAAGCCCATACCCGGCGTGAGCGGGCAAAGTTTAGCCCAAGGTGTTCGTCAAGTAAGCTCGGTAGATGTAACCTATTGTCAAGATTTTGATGAACTTTTAGCAGAGGCAAAAGATTTTACCCAAGCAGGGGATGTGTTTATTACCCTTGGGGCGGGCACCATTACACGCCTTGGGCCTCGTTTTTTACAGAAAGAAGATTAAAAGAAAAAAGTTCTGTAAAAAATCATTTTTAGCAGAAAAAAATGCGCCGTAAAAGTCATTTTTATTTAATAGCATTAGAAAGGAAAGAACGTGAATGTCATTTATGAACCAAAACTTTCAGAAAGAACAACGCTTCGTCTAGGTGGAAAAGCCATAGCAGAGGTGCGACTTTCTGAAATAGATGATATTCCACTTTTATTAGGAACTCTACAAAAACTGGGCGGCTCTATATTTATTTTAGGTGGAGGCAGTAACCTTCTTGTCTCTGATGCAGATTTACCCTTTGTTTTTGTAAAAGGAAATTTTAAAGAAGCACCGCAGATTATACATAGAGAAGAAAAAAAAGTGTGGATGACTGTGGGTGGCGGGGTGCGTTTACCACGATTTTTAGGTATGTGTGCAAAACACGGGCTTTCTGGTTTAGAAGGGCTATGTGGCATACCAGGTACTGTGGGTGGCGCCATTGCAATGAATGCAGGTTCTTTTGGGCAAGAAACATGTCCAGCTTTAGAAAGCGTGCTCATATATAGCCCCGAAACCGGCATAAAAGAAGTGCCTTCGCGTCTTTTTTCTTACGGATATCGTAAATTTAGTTTTCATAATTCAGTAGGAATTAAGTCTTGGTTTCTCATTATTAAGGCAACTTTTATCTTGACGCAATGGACAATGGATGGCATTAAAGAGAGAATGTTTCTTGACTTTTTCAAGAAAAAGTCTACACAACCGGTCAAAGCGTGGAGCGCAGGGTGCGTTTTTAAAAATCCAGCGCCGGATGCTCCAGCAGGAAAGCTGTTAGAACAATGTGGATTTAAAGGGAAAAAATTGGGAGGGATGGCTTTTTCTTCTCTGCACGCCAATTTTCTGATTAACGAAGGAAAGGGCACAAGTGCGGCGGCTTTTGAACTTATTGCACAGGCAAAAGCATGCGTACAAGAGCAGATGGGTATAAGCCTAGAGACTGAGGTAAAAATACTTTATCCTTGAACAGTACCAAGGGGTACGGTATGCAAAAAAGAACTTCGCAAGGGCGACAAAATGTCCGAAATTCTTATAAAAAGAAAGAAAGTCCTCAGCCCATCAAGATACAATTTTTTTGGCCAAAAATACCTTCCATGCGTAACTTTTGGATTACCGTGGCGGGGGTATGCCTTGGGTCACTGTGTATAGCTGCTTTGTGCTTTGGTTTTTTGGCCTTATACGATCAAGCTACAAGTTCGGAATATTTTGCCACAAAACATATTGAAGTGCTGGGAAATAAACGCATTTCAAAACAAATGATTCAAGATATTGCCGGAATTTCCTTAGGTGATAACTCGTTAGATATTAGCATTGCTCGGCTTGAATCATCGCTTATGAATACGCCTTGGGTGGAAAATGTTTCGGTAAAGCGTGTGTTGCCAGATCGTTTTATCATAGAGATAAAAGAACGCCTGCCAGCCTTTTGGGTGCGAAAAGATTCGGTGTTGTATTATGCCGATGAGCAAGGGACGGTCATTGCACCTGTAGAAACAGAACACTTTGTTTCTTTGCCTACCCTTGAGGTAGAGCCTGGGTCGGAAGAGGTGTTAAAAAAGCTTTCTGGGTATTTGGAAGATTTAAAAAGTGGCTATTTACCTGTAGAGTTTGGAGCCATATCTGCTTTACGCATTACCATGGGCCGTGGCATGGAATTGTATCTTGACGATAGAGATATTTTGCTCTCCATAGCTTTGGATAGTTGGGAAAAAAATTTACAACGCTTGTCTATTACCATAGGCGACTTGGTACGACGCAACGAATTATCTACGGTAAAAGAAGTGCGCGCTACAGATGGCAATGTGTGGGTTATAAAGAACGTATAGACGGGACTGTTTTTTTTGGGGGTTAGATGGCGAAGTCGGAACTGATAGTTGGCTTAGATATAGGCACAACAAAAATTTGCGCTGTGGTGGGCGAACTTAACGATGGCGGCATTATCGAAATTGTCGGTATCGGGACGTGCCCTTCTACGGGATTGCGCAAAGGGGTTGTGGTAAATATTGAGCAAACAGTACAGTCGGTACGCAAGGCTTTAGACGAAGCCGAACGCATGGCAGGTTGCGAAATTCGCGCTGTCTATGTGGGTATTGCTGGCAGCCATATCAATAGTATCAATAGTCATGGTGTTATTGCAGTAAAAGGCGGCGAAGTAACCCCGCGCGATATTGACAGAGCTCTTGATGCGGCGCGTGCTGTGGCCATACCTGCCGATCGTGAAGTTATACATATTTTGCCTCAAGAATACATTATTGACGAACAGCGCGGCATAGCAGACCCCCTCGGCATGGCTGGGGTGCGCCTTGAAGTGAAGGTGCACATTGTAACTGGGGCTGTGTCTTCGGCACAAAATATTGTGCGCGCTTGTCATAGATCTGAATTGGAAGTGGCAGATATTGCCTTGGAGTCTTTAGCTTCTTCGCAAGCCGTTTTGACCGACGAAGAGCGCGAAATTGGCGTTGCTTTGGTGGATCTTGGCGGTGGCACCACCGACATTGCTATCTTTGCCAATAATGCCATTAAGCACACGGCTGTGCTGGCCCTTGGTGGTCAAAATTTGACCAATGATATTGCTTTTGGCCTTCGCACTCCCATGGCGGCGGCAGAAAAAATTAAAGTAAAATACGGCTGCGCCCTTAAAGATATGGTGCGCCACAACGAAGAAATAGAAGTGCCCAGCGTGGGGGGCAGGCAGGCGCGTCGTCTTTCGCGGCAAGTGCTTTCTGCCATTTGCGAACCGCGCATGGAAGAAATTTTATATCTTGTAGATCAGACGCTTATTCGTTCTGGATACAAAGATATGATTGGCGCAGGTGTGGTGCTCACCGGAGGTACCGCACTTATTGAAGGGTGCCAAGAGTTGGGGGAACAAATTTTTCATCTTCCCACGCGGATTGGGTATCCGCGTAATGTGGGTGGGCTGAAGGAAGTGGTAAATAGTCCAAAGTTTGCAACAGCGGTTGGACTTTTGCGCTACGGCGCAGAGAAGGAAAGTCAGGGACAGAAAGTCTTTATTGAACACGAGGCAACCAAGTTTGATGGCGTGCTATCACGCATGAAAAAGTGGTTAAAAGATATTTCGTAGTTCCCTGAATCTATTTAGAGGAGAGGCATATGGATCTTTTTGAGTTTGGACACGATAGCGGAGAATCTGCGACGATTAAAGTTGTTGGTGTAGGTGGCGGCGGCGGTAATGCAGTGCAGCACATGATTAACTCTGGTCTTCGCGGCGCAACATTTATTTGCGCCAATACAGATATGCAGGCATTAAATAAAAGTGCGGCAAGTCGCAAAATTCAATTGGGCGAGCAACTTACGCGCGGCCTTGGTGCAGGCGCAAACCCCGATAAGGGGCGCGAAGCCGCACTAGAAAGTGTTGAAAGTATTCGCGCAGAACTTGAAGGCACCGATATGATTTTTGTAACTGCCGGCATGGGCGGCGGTACAGGCACAGGCGCAGCTCCTGTCATTGCAAAAATTGCTCGCGAAGTGGGCGCCCTAACTGTGGGTGTGGTAACAAAGCCCTTTGTTTTTGAAGGGGCTAAGCGCAAAAATTCTGCTGAAATTGGTTTGCAAGAGTTGCGTCAACATGTGGATTGTCTCATCACCATTCCCAATGATCGCTTGTTGGCTTTTGCTCCCAAAAAAGCACCTTTTACAGAAATGCTGAAAAAAGCCAACGACGTATTGTATAATGCTGTTAAGGGTATTTCTGAAGTGATTACCCAAGAAGGCCTCATCAATGTGGACTTTGCCGACGTAAAAACCATTATGCAAGAATCTGGTTTGGCTCTTATGGGTACAGGTGTAGCCTCTGGTGAAAATAGAGCTAAAGTGGCTGCAGACCTTGCCATTAATAGTCCTTTGCTTGAAGATATTTATTTAGACGGCGCCAAGGCTGTGCTGTATAATGTGACTTCTTCCATGGATATTTCTGGGGAAGAAATCAGCGAAATTGGTGAAATTATTGCTCGCGCTGTGCATCCAGATGCAAATATTATCATGGGTGTGGTTTTTGATGAAAACATCGGTGATGAATTGCGTATTACCGTGGTGGCCACCGGCATTGATAATGCACATCGCATGGTAGAAGAGCCAGAGCAGCATTCTACTATTACAAATTTTAAACAGCCTGCACCTGCCGCGGCATATCATGCGCCACAAGGGCAGCAGAGTGCGCAAAGCCCTCAGAGCTTGCAGGGACAACAAGCTGGACAGCAAGGTTTGCGTTATCAACCAGAAGCTGAATTACAGCAAGCTCCCATGGTAGAAGATCAAAGTCCTCGTCGTCGTCCGCCAGTAGAACATTGGCATGACAGCGGCAGAGGGGAGTTGCCTTCGTATATGCGTAAACGTCAAACCATGACTGGTGGACAACCACAACGTAATCATGACCCCGGTAATGCAGAGTTTATTTTTGACGAAAATGACTACGATATGCCTGCTTTTATTCGTAGGCAAGCAGATTAGTTACAAGTAATATAAGGTAGAATATTTCTGTCTAAATATCTTACGGCAACTATTCGCTTTTTAGAGTGAAAGTGGGTTTGCTGTGTTTTCCCAAAAACTGAACCACCGCCTCTCGGTTCAGTATAAAGGCCGCTGTTTGCGGCCTTTTTTTATGGCAAGATACGCCTTTAGGAAAAAATAATCCGTATTTGTAGGCTTTGTTGACCTTCCAGCGAACTGTTTTCTATGAATACTTGCGCTTTGTGTAACGTGGCTATATGTCCCACAATGGCTAAGCCTAGTCCACTGCCTTGTTCTTGTTGTCCGGGGGGGCGAAAAAAACGTTGCCCAAGCTGTGCTAAAATAGCTGCGTTTAAGTGTGGTACGGTATTTTCAATGTGTAGGCTTTGCTTTTGCCAGGAAATACGCACCTTCCCCTCTGGTGGCGTATAGCGCACAGCATTATCAAGCACATTGCGCAAAGCTATAGCCCATAAGTCTGCAAAACCTTGCACCTGTGGCAGGGCAGATTCTTGTGCGGGGGTATATTCTATATGTATATTTTTTGCGCAGGCCTTATCGTGCACATCTTCAAGGGCGCATGCTACGAGCGCAGCCCAAGGTATGATCTCTTGGCGATCTTGGGCATACTGAGGATTGCCAGATACTTCGAGTCGCGAAAGAAGTAACAGTTGTTCCACCAAGTGGGTGCAGCGGGCGCTTCCTTGTAGGATTTTTTGCAGGGCGTGCTCGCGTGC
>CAYJHX010000001.1:0-17481 GCA_964369395.1 uncultured Desulfovibrionaceae bacterium | reverse complement strand
GTTGCCAAGCGACGCAGTGGTTTGAATTCTTGATACAAGATGATGGCAAGCCCCAAAAGAAATAATGGCAGAAGAATAAACCAAGGGGTAACGTGGCGCAAAAGAACTTGTAATACCGCCTCTTGACGGTATTCTCTTTCTTGCCCCACCACAATAATGTGCTTTCCGTCCTGAGAAGGGCACATGAAAAGGCGCCATTCGTCGTCGTCTACACGCTTTCTTGTAAAACCTTTTTCTGTAAGAAAAGGAAAATCATTGTCGTTATCGTCGCCACTCAAGAGGCGTTTGCCTTCTGTGGTAAAGATAACAAAGGATAAATGCTCCCTAGCTTCCTCAAATCGCTTTTTCTTATTTTTTTGAGGTATAATGTCTTCTAAATCATCAAAATCGTCGAGTTCTTCAGGTAAATGCGATAAGTCCATTTCTGCCAAGGTCTTGGCAAAAAGAATCATTTGGGCATCAAAAAGCTGTCTGGCATGCCTAGCGTCCCATTGCCATGCTAAAACGGCAATGCTGCTCCACGTGCAAAGAGAAAAAAGAGTAAAAAAAAGCAATAGCCGCGCAGGCAAAGACCAAGCCGCAATTTTTTTGAAGAGGGTATGTTGAAAAAAAGTTCGCATGGCTTATTTTTTTGTGCTGGTGTTTTTGGCAGTTCCTAGAGTATAGCCAATGCCGTGTACAGTTTTGATAAAATGTGCCCCAAGCTTGGCCCGTAAATGATGAATATGCACCTCAATGGTATTGCTGCTTACTTCATCATTCCAGCCATACATTTTTTCTTCGAGCACAGCGCGCGAAAGAATGCCACTGCCATGGGTCAAAAATATTTCTAAAAGAACAAGAGCTTTGGGGCTAATACTTATGGGGGAAGAGTCTTTGAAGACTAAACGCTTGTGGGGGTCAAAACAGACATTTTCGTGGCAGAGCAGGGTGGCATCTTGTCCTGTGCTACGTCTTTGTAAGGCGCGCACGCGGGCCACCAATTCGGCCAAGGCAAAGGGTTTTGGCAAATAATCATCGGCGCCAAGGGTAAGACCTTGAACTTTTTGATCTACGCTGCCTCTAGCGGTGAGTATGAGCACCGGTGTCAGCTCTTTTTTCTTGCGCCAATACTGCAATACCTCAAGGCCATCCATGCCGGGTAGGGTTAAATCTAAAATGACCACATCATGGCTGTGTCCTTCTAAAGCGTCTTTGGCTATGGCGCCATCTTGTAGCCAGTCTACGGTCATACCTTGTTTTTCTAGGGCTACCACAAGACCATCCCCAATGATGGTATCGTCTTCTACTAAGAGTATGCGCATGGTGTTCTCGTATGCCAAGGTGTTAAAAAAGCCTCTTTTCTTCTTACCTTGGGAGAGAGAAAGAAAAGGAAAAGAGGCTTTAGGAGGGGGCTTTTGGGCTTATCTTTTTATGATGCGTTCTACTTCTAACTCTACGCTTCCCCAATCTTTATCCACATCTACGAGTAGCTCTACCACATCGTTGGGGCCGATGCTTTGCCCGTTCCAAGCATCATCATCTACTTTTACTTTTCCGGTGCCGCTGGCATCTTGAAAAGTATATACTTTACCGCCCACATGATTGACAAGTTTGCCCTTCAGAGTCAACCACGTATCGTCAGCTTGGTTGTAGGCTTCTTTAATGGTCATAACGGCAGGGCCGGGGCCAGTATAACTGCCACCTTGGGCTGAAGGGCCACTGTATCCACCGCTTTTGGCCTCGGCAATGCTAACGCCATGCATGATGGGGGTAAAAGAAAAAGTGCCAAGCACAAGTACGGCTGCCAGAGTAGATAAGGTTTTTTTTGTAGTCATAATTTTCTCCTTGATTATGGGGCGACAGCGTTTAGTATTGTATGCTTCTTACAGATGGCACAGCGCGTTGCTTGTAGCGTTAGTATGTATGCCGGTGAAGCATGCAGATACAGCGGTCGCTCCTTTTGCGTTGTGTAAATAAAACATAGCCAGCTTAAGAAAATATTAAAAGAAAAAAATTGAAACGTTGTGGGTTGTGAGAATTGGATATTTCCCCATAAATTTTTCGCTTGACATGAGTGTCTTGTATTTTGTATACGAGAGCAAATACGTAAGGAACACAACATGTACACATCTTGGCGACTCACCTTCTTTGGCTTAAACAGCACACTCACAAGGACACGAAGATAATCTTGTTGTACTCTTTTCTGGTATAATAACACACAACAAAGTCGTTTCCGTAAGGAGACGGCTTTTTTTTGGAGGAAAATATGTTTGACACAGCTTTAGGTTTAGACGGAAATTTTGGACAATACGGCGGACAATTTGTCCCTGAACAATTAAAAGAAGCTTTGAACGAAGTTGCCGAAGCGTTTTTTACATATAAAGATGAGGCGCAATTTATTGCCGAGCGTCAGCACTATATGAAACACTATCAGGGTCGTGAAACCCCCATCTTTTATTGCGAACGCTTGAGTGAGGTTGCAAATCAAGGTACAAATAATGGCGTGAAAATTTATTTAAAACGCGAAGATTTAAATCACTTAGGCGCTCATAAAGTGAATAATACCGTGGGACAAATTTTACTTGCCAAGCGTATGGGCAAAAAACGCATTATTGCCGAAACAGGCGCCGGACAACACGGCGTAGCCACTGCTGCCACCGCCGCCCTCATGGGGATGGAATGCGTCATTTATATGGGGCAAAAAGATATTGAACGCCAACGCCTTAACGTGTTTCGTATGGAAATGATGGGCGCCAAAGTCGTGGCCGCCACCAAGGGCTATCAAGGCCTTAAAGATGCCGTAGACATGGCCATTGGTGACCTTATGGAAAATCTGCACAATACCTTCTATTTACTTGGTTCTGCGGTGGGGCCACACCCTTACCCTGCCATGGTGGGCTATTTTCAGTCTATCATCAGTCAAGAATCACGCCGCCAGATGCTGGAAGAGACAGGCAAATTGCCTGCTGCTGTCATTGCTTGTGTGGGGGGCGGCTCCAATGCTGTGGGGTCTTTTACCCATTATTTAAACGATACCAGCGTACGCCTTGTGGCCGCAGAACCAGGTGGAAAAAGCCTTAATTACGGACAACACGCTGCTACCCTAGCTCTTGGCAAGCCCGGCATTGTGCATGGCTATAAAGCCTATGTGCTGAGCGACGAGCAAGGCGAGCCCGCCGAAGTGCATTCGGTATCCGCAGGGCTTGATTATCCCGGCGTAAGCCCCTTGTTGTCGCATCTAAAAGATCAAAATCGTCTTGAGTGCCAAGTGGTCAGCGATAAAGAAGCGTTAGACGCCTTCTTTCTACTTTCACGTAGCGAAGGTATTTTACCTGCGTTGGAATCGGCTCATGCCGTGGCCGCGGCCTTACAACTTGCCCCAAGCTTAAATGCTGGTGACCATATATTAGTGAACCTTTCCGGCCGCGGCGATAAAGATGTAGCCCAAGTAGAGGCCATGGTGGCAAATGGAGAATATGTATTGTAGCAGGTTGCTACATGCCGTATTGTTTAAAACTTTTTCTGGGGGGAACTTTATCCTAAAGGGACAAATGCTTACGCCAAAAAGTTCCCTCTAGTTCCCCCTCAAAATGCGCCATATGGTTTTGCTTTTTTTCAAAGTTTTCTTTTGTATTTAAAATTAGGAGAGTATCGGCAATACTCCATGAGCCCCTGCATAATGAACTATGCAGGGGCTTTATATTTGGTATGCTGTACATATGCGGGCTTTTGCAGGTGCAAAGTGCATAGGAAAACGCTGATTTGAACGGACTATGCTGTTTACAAGCTAAAGGTCATGCCGTATGTTGAGCTACGCATACTACCATCTACCATGGTATTATGAGCTTTTTACCAAATTTTATAGGAGAAAAATCATGAAAAAATTTCTTATATTAGCCCTTTTACTTAGTTTACCCACCCTAGCCCTAGCCATGCCCAGCATGGGAGATAAAGCAAAAGAAGGCGGGGCAAAAGTCCTTACTGCCGAAGAAAAATTTAACAATATGGACACCAACAAAGACAAACAAGTAGACATGTCTGAATTTACCTCGGCTTATCCGCAAATGAATGACGCTGTTTTCGGTATTATTGATGCGGATAAAAGTAAATTTATTACTTTTGAGGAGTGGATGGATTTTCAAGCCACGCATATGCAGGGCGTAAAAAAAGAAGACATTAAAGACGCCATGCCCAAAAATAATAATAATTTGATGATTATGCCTCCAAAAACGAAAGAATAAATTGGACACAATAATACAACCTGTGTGGGGACAGTATAAAAAATATACAATCAATACCGCACAAAGAGACTTGATCCCCTTTCCCCAAGTATAGCATTATTAATGAAAAATTAAAGCTATTTGGAACAGGGAGAGGGTGTGGGGGAGGGCCCGCTCGAAAGGGGGCTTTTTCAAAAAAGTTTTTCCCTCCGCCACAAAAAACTAAAGGCTTTTCTCTCCCCTGCAAAAACACACTTTGCATAACAAAAACCAAAGCTTTTTTCTTATCAATATATCACCTTCTTATCTTTACTCAAAATTATGATACAAGCCCCTTTTATGCCCCTAACCCCTTTAGCCCAGCCTGCTTTTTTGCCCATGAGCCGTGAAGAAATGAATGCTCTTGGTTGGGATGCTCTTGATATTCTTTTTATTACTGGCGATGCTTATGTGGATCACCCTGCTTTTGGCGTTGCCTTGCTTGGGCGTTGGCTGGTGGCGCATGGTTTTAAGGTGGGTATTTGCGCCCAACCGCAATGGCAAGATACCAGTGATATAGAATGTATGGGACGCCCGAAACTCTTTGCGGGCATTACGGCAGGGGCTCTTGATTCCATGCTGGCCCACTATACAGCCTTTCGCAAAAAGCGCCACGATGATAGCTACACTCCCGGCGGTAAGGCCGGAGCGCGGCCTAATAGGGCTTCTATTATTTATGCTAATCTTGCGCGACGAGCCTTTCCCGGTTTACCCCTTGTTTTAGGCGGTATTGAGGCTTCTTTGCGTCGCATGACCCATTATGATTTTTGGTCAGACAGCTTGCGTCGTTCGCTTTTGCTCGATGCCAAGGCTCATATGTTGGTTTATGGCATGGGAGAGCGCGCCATACTAGATATTGCTTGCCATATTGCCGCAGGGCATGCCTTGGAATATATTGACGGCACAGCTTGGATGCAAAAATGTGAAGATGTGCGGTATGATAGAGAATATATAGATTTGCCCACCCATGAAGAAATGCTGGAAAATGCGCCTTTGCTTATGGATGTGACGCTTGCTATGGAAAAACATGTGCATGACGGCTCACGCGCCGATGCAAGCACACCACAGGCACGCCCTACGCCTTATTTACGGCAAAATCATCAAAGCCGCGATCTTCTTATAGCCCCTCCGGCTCAGTCTTTAAGCCAAGCTGAAATGGACGCTTTGTACGCATTGCCTTTTCAACGGGCAGCGCACCCTAGGTATACGGCGCCCATTCCTGCTGAAGAAATGCTGCGTACCAGCATTACCTCTCATCGCGGTTGTGGGGGCGGTTGCGCTTTTTGTTCTTTGGCCTTGCATCAGGGGCGGCGTTTAAGTTCGCGTTCTGCCGAATCTTTGCATGCGGAGGCTTGTGCCATGACAAAGAAAAAAGGTTTTAGTGGCAGTATTTCTGACGTGGGCGGCCCCACAGCCAATATGTGGCAAGGGGAGTGCACGTCATCGAAGCCTTGTGCGCGCCATTCTTGTTGCCATCCTAAGGTATGCCCGTTTTTTAAAACGCCACAAATGGCTCATGTTAATTTATTGCGTAGTATAAAAGGCCTTTCCGGCATTAAGCATGTACGTGTGGCCAGTGGTATTCGGGCTGATATTGCCATGCATGAGCCTAAAGCCATTCATGCCTATACGGAAGAATTTACCGGCGGACAACTAAAAATAGCCCCAGAGCATAGTAGTCCTGAGGTATTGCATCTTATGCGCAAACCTCCGCTGGAAGTGTTTGAAACTTTCCTCAGTGCTTTTCAAAAGCATTGCCAAAAAGTGGGGCGAGAGCAATATGTGGTGCCCTATCTTATGAGCGCTTACCCCGGCTGCAGCAACGACGATATGCAACATCTGGCGGCATGGTTGCATCAGCGTCACTGGAAACCACAACAAGTGCAATGTTTTATTCCTACTCCTGGTACTGTGGCTACGGCTATGTTTTATACGGGTCTTGATATGCATAAAAAGCCTATTTACGTGGCGAAAAGTGATGCTGAGCGTTTGCATCAACACCGTATTCTTATGCCCAATGTGGGGCGCCCTCCTCAAAAAGGCAATCCTAGAGAAAAGCAATGGGAAAAGAGGGAAGGCTCCTCACGAACGCATGGCGGGCAAAAAGCAAGCGAAAGTTCAAATAAGACGTCGCATGCAAAAAAAGGGGAAAAGGCAAAGCCCAAAGCGCCACGCCCATGGCATAATGAACATAAGAAGAAAAGAGGATAAGACCATGGATGAACAAAGATTGGCTCTGCTGGAAGAAACCCTGTATTTTCAAGAAAAAATGCTCAAAGAACTTGATGAAGCTTTGCAAGCACAGCAAAAGCAAATGGATGCATTAGAAAGAAAATTGGCAGATACCGAAGAAAAATTGGCAGATTTACAACATCAGCAAGGGGGAGGCTTTAGCCAAACGCTTCCGCCTCACCATCTTAAGTTTTAACGCGGCGGTGTTATTTTTTTGAGGGGGAAAGGGAAAAGACGCCTAGGCGCACGATATCCGTACGGCTCGTTCCTTGCCTACGGCTACAAGCCCTTTGGGTCGGTTTGCTAGCGCCAAAAAGTTTTCCCTTTCCCCCTCAAACTCCCCCTATCCCTTTCAAAACGCGCCACATTACGAGACCTCTGCACAATTCCAAAAAACATTAAAATACATGGATTGCTTCGCTGTAATGCTAGGTCATTGCGAGGAGCATAGCGACGAAGCAATCCATGCCTTTACAATTATGCAGAGGTCTCAAAGCGCATTTTAGTTTTCTTGTGTTGTTACTCTCTTTTTACCGCCCCATAAAGGTGAACATGACCTGCGAAAGGAAGGGCACATAAGTCATGAGCATAAGCACAAAGATGGAGGCCATGGTAAAGGGTAGCGAGGCTCGCACTGTTTCTGAGAAATTGCATCGGGCAATATTAGTGGCGGTGTACAAACACACACCCACGGGAGGCGTAGAAAGCCCGATGACAAGGTTCATACAAATAACGATGCCCGATTGAATGGGCGAAAGACCAAGACTAATCATGGCCGGAGCAAGAATGGGGGATACCAGCAAAATAGCCGGTACGCTATCCATAAACATACCCACAAAAAGCAATCCTAAGTTAATTAAGAGCAGCTTCACATATATGGGCACATCAAAGGCAAGCAACGCTTCTGTAAGGCGCAAGGGTAATTGTTCGTTGGAGATAACCCAGCCAAAAAGGTAGGATGCTCCCACAATGAGCATAATGGCTGCCGTATCAATGCCTGTATTGATAAGCGCTTGCCAAATGCCCTTAAGAGTAAGGGATCGATACAATAAAGTAGAAAGCAGAAAAGAGTATATTACAGCTACTGCAGCGGCCTCTGTGGGGGTAAACCATCCCGACATAATACCCACCAACACCACCACCGGCAAACCAATGCAAGGTAAAGCTTTGGCGGCTGATTTTAAACGATCCATAACAGGTACGCGCTCTAGCTGTGGATAGTTACGTCTATTGGCATAAATGGCCACAATAATCATCATACATAGGCCCATTAAAATACCCGGCACAATGCCGGCTATGAATAAATCGCCTACTGAGGTGCGCACCACAGAGCCATAAATAACAAAGGCTAAACTGGGGGGAATGATGGGGGCGCAAGTGGAAGCCACAGCGGTGAGGCCGGCGGCAAAGGGGGCATCGTAGCCTTCTTTGCGCATGGCAGGAATCAGTAAATAACCCACGGCAGAGGTGCCGGCTACGGCAGAGCCGGACACGGTGCCAAACATCATACACACCACCACGTCCACCATGGCCAGCCCGCCACGAATGTGGCCCACAAAGGCCTGTGCACAGCGCACAAGGCGCATGGTTATGCCGCCTTGATTCATGAGGTTGCCTGCCAAAATAAAGAAGGGCATACATAGCATGGTAAAAGAATTGGAGCCATAAAAAATGCGCTGGGGCACTAAAGTCCAGTTGATGTCTCCGGTAATGAGCATATAAAAAATAGTAGAAAGTACCAGCACAAAGGCAATGGGCATGCCTGTAATAAGCAACACAAAAAAAGCGATAAACATGAGGGAAATCATAACTTATACCCTCCTTTCCGCAAAATCGTCTTCGTCATACACTTGAGGCGCTGGCACTTCACCCACATAGATGAGCGTTAAAAACTGCACTAAAGAGTGATAAAACATGACAATGCCCCCCAAGGGGAGAGAGACAAAAACCCACTTCATCGAAATAAAGGGGAGAGTAGCTACCGAGCGGGCGCTACTCATGGTATAGGTGGTGCTGGCATAAATAAAGACAAAGAGGCCAATAAAAAGAAAAATATACGAGGCTATGCGCATAATAAATTGATGCTGCGGCTTTAAGGCATAGACTACAGAATCAAGGCCAATATGCAAAAGACTTTTTACCGCCACAGCAGAACCTACCATGGTAGACCACACAAAGGTGAGCGTAGCCGCTTCATACGCCCAACGAATGGCCATATCAAAGGGGCGCAATAAAAGCTGCGCAATAACAAGGACAACAATAATAATCATTTGAATGCCAAGTATAACACGACAGACTTTATCAATACCATTGCCTAATTTTACCATATGAACGATAAGTTTTTCCATAAAATTCTCGTTTTTATACTAAGCAAAAAAGGATGTACTACAAAAGGTAGTGGGCAAGTACGAAGCAAAGAGAGGAATGTGGCGAGAGCAAAGCCCTCGCCACGAGTGTACGGTTTAAAAACTAACGTAATGCATTGATTTTTTCTACAAGTTTACGCCATTCAGGGTTTTTCTTGTAGGCAGCTTCATACACAGGCTTTACGGCTTCGCGCCATTTTGCCATGTCAGAAGGATAGGTGATTTTCCAACCTTTCTTTTCGTATTCTTTAGAAAGAGCAATGTCTTGTTCCATAAACCAAGCACGTTGGTAGGCACCCGCTTCCATGGCAGATTTTTTCACAAGTTCTTGATCGGCCTTGCTTAGTTTGTCATACCATTTGTCACTGGTTAAAATAACAGCCGAGGCATAAAAGTGTAATACCATGGCGGCAGCGTTGGAAATTTCGGTGAAACCATCAGCTTGAGATACGATGAAGCTGTTATCTTGTCCAGCAACAACGCCGGTTTGCAAACTGGTGAAAAGTTCAGGATAGGCTACAGGTACAGGCACAGCGCCAAGGGCTTTGTACATGGTGGAGTTAATTTCATTGTCCATGGTACGAATGCGAACACCCTTTAAGTCTTCCAATTTGTTGATAACAACGTCTTTGGTAAGAATGTTACGCCAGCCATCTTCAGAAAAGCCCAAAGCGGTGATGCCGTCAATGGCGCTGAATTTATCTAAAAGAGATTGACCCACTTCAGAGGCAAGAACAGCTTCAAGGTGTTTGCCAGGTTCTAGCAAGAAAGGCAAAGCGAGCACTTCTGTTTCTGGCACAAAGCCCACAAGGTTACCGGAAGTAGCAATCATAACTTCCAAGTTGCCAGCGCGGGTCATGTCCACACCTTCAGAGTCGCTTTGGGTTAAGGTGGCAGGGTAGAGCTTCACATCAAAGCGGCCGCCGCCGTTTTTATCCATAAGTTCTTTGAATTTTTTAGCACAGACATCATACACACTACCAGGGCCGGTTACATAGCCCACACGAATGCTAATTTTGTCTGCAGCTTGTGCATAGCCACTGGCACACAACACAACAGCCATCAATACAGTCAACGCAATTTTGAGCTTTTTCATCCAATTCTCCTTATAGGGTTAGGGTCATTTTGCAAAAACTTTGTGTAGTTGCTTTGCCTCCGTTTCTTGATGCGTAATGAGGAGTGCAGGCCATACAGTACGCAATCTTTTATAGGGTAGTAAACGTGTTTTAACGTTTACTTAACCGACGTGAAAACCGTATTTAACGGGGTCTGCGGCATCAATAAGATAGGTGGCTTGGCCGGTAATGGAAGCCGAACCTGTAATTTGTGGTATCACCGCCGCATACGGGCCCACCGTGCATGTTTCTAGAATGCGGCCACGAAAAACCGTGCCTAAAAAGCTTTCGTACAAAAAATCTTCCCCAATTTGTATGGCATTTTTTGCGTGCAAATGCGCTAATTTTGCTGAAGTGCCGGTGCCACAAGGGGAGCGGTCGGCTTGTCCTTCACCAAAAATAACAACATTACGCATATGGGCTTTTTCGGGGTCGGAGCTTGGGCCATAAAATTCTACCAAGTCCAGCGTAGAAATGGGGAGGGTGGGGTGCTGCATGGGAATGGTTTCATTGACGGCAGTACGTATTTTTTCGCCCAGCTGCATCAAATGAGGTATGTCTTTGGCGGTGATACAAGCCATGTTACATACTTTTTGCGTATCTACCAAGGCAAAAAAACTGCCTCCAAAAACAATATGTAGCGGAATAGTCATGCCGTCCACAAGCACTTGCGCATCTTCTTTATAGACAAAAGAAGGAACATTTACCAAGGATACTTCAACAGCCTTACCGTCTTTGACAGTAACTCTGGTACGAATAATACCGGCCGGCATATCAAGGTCAATATCGGTGTAGGGTTCTTTGACATCTACAATACCTGTTTCTACCAACATGGTAGCCACACCAATGGTACCGTGGCCGCACATATTTAAAAAGCCCCCGGTGTCGATGAAAATAACCCCGCAAGCACATTGAGGATGCACCGGTTCGCATAGTATGGCCCCCAGCATATCATGATGCCCGCGCGGTTCTAACATAAGGGCCGTACGAATGTGGTCGAAATGCTTTTCCACGTACTCTTTTTTTTCCATCATGGTGGCCCCTTGCAAGGGCCCAACACCATCATAAATAATGCGCGTACATTCACCGGCAGTGTGCGTATCAATGGCACTAAAGGCAGATTCAAAACGCGTTATATCAAGTTTAGGAGAAATTTTCACTGGGGGTACCTCGGGCTAGCATAAAAAATTTAAGAACTTTGCATAATTCCAAAAATTACTGAAACACATGGATGCTTTGCTGTCCATTTGCATCATTGCTCATTCTTTACAAAAGTAAATGCCTTCGGTGCACGTGGGGTGGCTGCTTCGTTTTGTCGCAATGATTTTAGTTGTAATACCAAATTATTGCGAGGAACATAGCGACGAAGCAATCTATGTTTTTGTCATTATACTGAGGCCTCATTTTGTAAAAAATCTGGCTCTATAGTAACTGTATACAATAAAAAGTCAACAAAAAAAGGGAAAAAAGCTTGTTACTTTTTTCCCTAGCATGTTAACATGTTACTTGGGTATTATTACATTTGTTCTACCTTTTTACTTGAAGTGGTCTCTTTATCGTCAGAGCCAAAGCGCTTTTTAAACCAGTCATGCACATCTTCTAGGACCATATAAAAGGCCGGTACTAGTAGTAAGCAAATGAAAGTAGCAAATAAAATACCAAAGCCCAAAGACAAGGCCACAGGAATAAGAAACTTAGCCTGCCGCGATGTTTCAAAGATAATAGGCATAAGTCCCAAGAAGGTGGTCATGGTAGTGAGCAAAATGGGGCGCGTTCTTTGAATGGCTGCTTGGCGCACGGCTTCAAAAGGCGCCATGCCTTTAAGGCGGGCCTTGTTGGCAAAATCAATAAGCACTAAAGAGTCATTGACCACCACGCCGGACAAAGCCACAATGCCGAAAAGCGAAATAACACTTAAACTATAGCCCATGACAAAGTGTCCGGCCACAGCCCCCACAATACCAAAAGGAATGGAAAGCATAATAATCAGCGGTTGGGTATAACTTTTAAAAGGAATGGCTAGCAAAGCATAAATGCCCAAAAGCGCCATAAGCAAGCCAAGTATCATAGCTGTGGTGCTATCGGCCATATCGCTTTGGCGTCCGCCAAATTCCCAACTTAAGCCGTCAAAGTCGGCCATAAGTTGCGGCATAACCTCTGCGCCGATGACTTCCATCATGGTGCCAGTGGCAGAAGCCGGCGTAATATTGGCTGTAACTGTGGCAGTACGACGCCCATTGGTATGGCGTATGGTAGAATCTGCCCTGCCGTCTTCTGTTTGTACAATGTCACGCATCATGACTTCTTGCCCATTGGGAGAGCGCAAAATCAGCTCTTCAAAGGTGGCTTCTTGCTTGCGGTCGGCCTCTGGCAAGCGCACTCGTACTGTCATTTCGCTGTTGCCGCGTTGTTGACGCAAGGCTGTAATGCCCTCAAAGGCATAGCGCAATTGATGCGAAACCTCTTGCGATGTAAAGCCCAATTGCTCAGCAAGGGGGGTTAGGCGCACGTCAAATTGCCGCATGGTACGACTGGTGCCAAGGTCTACGTCACTGACACCGCCATAGGTGGCGAGCACTTCACCCAGCTGAGCAGCGGCGCGTTCTAGCACAGGGGTATCTCTATGAGACAGGCGCACCGTAAGGCCACTGCCACTGCCGGGGCCGCCTCTGTCGGCTTGAAACACAAGGCTTTCCACGCCGGGAATAATGCCCACACGTTGGCGCCACATTTCTGTGACCTCTTCGGTGCTTATGGGGCGAATGTCCGGCTCTACCAAGTGTACCAAAACATGAATGGTGGTGTCTTTCACCTCTGCCTGAATGCCCGTAGTAAGCGTATCACCGCCATTGGCATCCACCACTTCTCTAGCGGCATCTACCATGGCATTTTTTACTCTATGTAATTCGGCTCGTGAGGTTCCTGCCGGAACGATGGCTTGCCCAAAAGCATAGTCCGATTCTACGCGCGGCATAAGGTCAAAGCCCAAACGCCCCGAAGCCACATAACCAGCAGTAAACAATAAAATGGCAATGCCGATGGCTACGGTTATATAACGCTGTTCGAGCACTTTGCCCACAAAGGGGCCAAAAGAGTGTTCGACGAAATAGAGAAATCTTTCGCTAAAGCGTTCTTGCCATGCGCTAAAGGCTCGGAAGGGGGCTGTAAGGATGGACCCTCCTTTTTTCTGCTCGCCTTTTTCACGTTTTTTCAAATGGCTTAAGTGAGCAGGGAGTATATACACACTTTCAATGAGTGAACAAATAAATACGGCAATAACAATGAGCGGTATAACCATCCATACTTTGCCCATGGTGCCGGGAATAAAGAGCATGGGTAAAAAAGAAATCATATTGGTAAGTACTGAGAATGTTACCGGCCCTGCCACTTCTTTAGTACCGCGAACGGCGGCCTCTAGGGGCGGTACACCACGCTCGAGCCAGGCTCCGACATTTTCTCCCACCACAATGGCATCGTCCACCACAATGCCCAATGTAATAATAAAGGCAAACATGGAAATGACGTTGAGGCTGATTCCAAAGGGGGTGAAAAACCAAAAGGCGCCTAAAACAGATACGGGAATGCCCAAACTCACCCAAAAGGCCAAGGAAGGGCGTAAAAATACGGATAAGCAAAGAAATACCAAAAACACGCCCAACAAGGCATTTTCTGTCATAAGCTCTTTACGCTGGGTATACACATCAGCCATATTTTTTTGCTCATGTACGCGCAAATTACCGGGCATGATGGCATTGTATTTATCGGCAATGCGTAAAGCAGCTTCAGCCACTTCGGTGGGGTCTTCTTGGCCAAGGCTATAGACTTCTATGGAAAGAGCCCCTTGACCATTAAATTCACTCCAGCGCCTTGTATCGTCAAAAGTGTCGGTAATGGTAGCCACGTCCTCAAGAAGCAGGCGACTGCCATCGGCATTGGTGCGTATAGCTATGTTGGCAAAGTCTGCGGCGTATTCGCGTCTTTCATTAAGGCGCAACAAAATATCACCGGTGGCGGCATTAAGTCTGCCTCCACCTTGTTGAATGGCGCCAACCCCAATGGCTTTGGCCACGTCTTCCATGGTCAGGCCATAGCGACGCAAGGTGTCTTGGGTCACTTCTACCCATACTTCGTGATCGCGCACATTTTCTAATTCTACTTGGGTAATGGCAGGGTCTTGGATAAGTTCTTCTTTTAAGAGTTCGGCCCAGTACCGCAGCGATGCCGCGTCCACATCGCCAGCCACCATAAGCTCAATGGCTTCGCGCCGCGATGATGCTAGCGAAACAATAGGACTTTCTGCATCCACAGGAAAGGTGGTGATACGATCGACGGCGGCCTTCACATCTTGCAAAAGAATATTGCCGTCCACATCGTCCGTACCTTCAATGGTAATGGTGGCTGTACCGCTGGTAATTTGCGCTGTGGTTTCTTCCACGCCATCAAGGCCTTGTACGGCCTCTTCAATGGCCTGAGCCACGCTTTTTTCCATTTCTTCAGGGGTAGCCCCGCTCACTGTTACGGAAACAGTCACAACGGTCAGCTCAAAATACGGAAAAACCTCGCGGCGCACTTGCGAAGCCACAATGATACCGCCAATCATCAATATAATCATCAACAGGTTGGCGGCCACAGGATTGCTGGCCATCCAGCCCACTGATCCCTTCATGTATTCGGGAGTTTCTGCAGGTGTAGAGGAGTCTTTTACGGAAGTATCGCTCATTGGGCACCTCCGGCATTGTGGGTTTTAGCTGTGTTCATGTTAGCGGTTTGTGCGGCTGCTTGGGGAGCATCACTTTTTGACCTGCTGCTTTGAGGGCGTTCAACACCTTTTCCTTCTTCAGTTCCCTTTCTTTTTTCAGAATTTTTGGGGTCTTCCGTTTTTTTTCCATCTCTAGGGGCTGCTCCTTGAGGGGGGCGTTGCCCTTTAGCTTGAGGCGTAGAACCTTGTTTTGCTGTAGCTTCACCTGCCACACGCACAGACATACCTTGAATGGGCGCCCCTAAAGGCGAATTCACCACCAAGTCGCCATCGGCAAGTCCTTCACCCACGAAAAGCGAGTTGGAATCTTTCCACAAGGTTTGGATAGGGCGAATATCTAGCGAGGTTGCGCCTTCAGCATTTTTTTTCACTACCCAGAGCGAATTATTTCCGCGCAAAGCGCTACGAGGCAATTCCACCACATTAGATAAGGTACCGGCTTTTAATTCCACATGCACTTGGTCACCCAAGAGCAAAGAAGCCTTATCGCTTTTTAACGCCAGTGGATCAGTTACTTCTATGAGGACGCGCCCCATGCGCGTGGTGGCGTCTAAGGTGGCAATGCTATGACGCACCTTGCCCTCTCGCACGGCACCTGTGGCCGTGATAATTTTTACGGGGGTATCATTAAACACGTCCATACCCAGCCCCTGTAATTTATCCAGCGGGATGGCCGCTTCGATATGATAACTGTCGGTGCCTACCAAGGTAGCCACAGTATCAGAAGTAGAAGCTTGACTGCCAATGGACACATTGCGCGCTGTGACCAAGGCATTGTACGGCACCATAATTTTTGTGCGTTCTAAATTGAGTTTGGCTTGCTTTACATCCACTTCTGCCGCTTGCAAAGAAGCTTTGGCTTGTGCCAATTGCGGTTGACGTAAAGCCAGCGCCGTATTGCGTACTGCCGAAGGCGCTGTTCTGCTTAACTGAGCAATTTCGGTACGTGCCACGCGCTGTTGTCCCATTTCTAAGGAGTAATCTGCCTTGGCTTTATCTAAAGCGCTTTGTTTTAATGCTAAAGCATTGACGTAGTCATCATCGTCGAGGCGTAATAATAAGTGGCCCTTTTCTACCAAGCCACCCACGTTAAATTGCGGGCCAAGCTCTTCTACTTGACCGGAAACACGCACGCGTACCACGGTTTCTTGGTCGGCTTTTACAGTGCCAAGGGCTTCTACAACCAAATCGGCTTCGGCTCGCTTTGCCATTACCGTTGTCACTAGCGGGCTACTGGCCGGAGGACGCACGCGTTTTGTTTGCGGCTTGGTTTTTATAAAAAGGAATGCCGAAGCGCCGCCAAGCACAATAATAAGCACTACCAGTAAGGCTGTGGAAAATTTTTTCTTTTGTTGTATGGCCATGGGTTTTCCCCTCAATATGTAGTTTTTTATGGGAGGGAGAGGAGGAGGGCTCTTGCTCGCGTCAAAAAGCCCCCTCTTTTCCCATATTCTCCATCCTCTCCCTAAACGCACTTATGTAAATGATGTAAAGAGTTTTTTGAGGGGAGGGCGTGGAGAGAAAATTATTTTGCGGTGTTAGGTAGCGCTGTAGGTTGCTCTTGCGGAATGGTATCGGGGAAGGTTAGCGAACCCAGCGCTCGATACAAAGCAATGCGTGCACGCACGACGGAAGTTTTTTGACGCGCAATGGCGCGTTCAAGGCTTTGCACATTTTTTAATTCGGTAATGTAGTTTAAGAAGGAAGACACGCCGCCCAAGTAACTATTGCGGGCTTCTTCCATGGCAGCCTGAGCAAATTTGTATTGCTGTTGCAAACGGCGTAAGGTGCTGGCTTGTCCTTTTTCGGTGACAAGGGCATTATCCACTTCTTGTATGGCTAGAGCCACGGTTTTGGCATAACTTTGGACATTGATATCGCTTTGCGCTTTTACTCTGGCTTCTTCGGCCTTTAAAGAACCGCCATCAAAAAGTGGTGCGGTGAGGGAACCTACTAAAGCCCCCACCCAGTTGCTAAAAAGCAAGGATGTTTGGGCCGCTTGATATATCCCCGAAGCCGTTAAGCGCAAGGAAGGGTAACGGTTGGCATGAGCTGTGCTCACATCCCAATCGGCGGCAGCAAGACGTGCCCATGCGGCCCCCACATCGGGGCGAGCATCCAGCAATTGTATAGGCAAGCCGGGAGCTGGCATGGGTTCTAATACAGGTAAAGTAGCAGCTTCATCAAGGCTTATGCCTGTTCCCGGTAAGGTACCTTGCAAAATAGCCAGTTGATTACGCAATATGGCCGCCTCTTGCTGTAAGGCGGGCACTTCTGCTCTGACCGAAGCTAGTAATTCTTCTTGTTGCAACACTTCAAGACTGGTACCAAGGCCATTGTTAAAGCGCACCGTTTGCAATTTTACTAAATCTTTGTTGATTTTTATTTGCTCTTCAAGCACTTCCAGCTCTTGCCTGTTGCCCAGCAAAGAGGCCCAAGCGTCAGCCACTTCGGCGGCTACAGTCATGCGCGAAGTTTGCAAGTCGTACCGAGAAGCCTTGGTACGCAAAATTTCAGCTTCTTGTTGCGATGCAGCACGGCCCCACAAATCAATTTCGTAAGAGGCTGCGAGCCCTAAATTATAACTTTCAGCAAGGCCTTGCACCGGTGTTTGCGCTGTAAATTGCTGCGAAGAAAAACGATTGGTGCCGGCAGAACCGTCAAAATTTATTGTGGGCAAACGAGAGGCTCCGGCCTTGCGTGCTACGGCTTCGCTTTGACGCACATTGGCCCACGCTGTCAAAATATCAAAGTTTGCATTGAGGGAT